>JBHALY010000261.1:0-5294 GCA_041827905.1 Neisseria dentiae | reverse complement strand
CCCGCACCCAAAACGCGCGGCCCGCGTGCGCCGGTTGCGCGGTAAGGGTTGCCGGGCAGGCGGTTTACCCAAGCGGCGGCGAGCCAGCCGAAGGCGGCGGCTTCCACCCATTGCGGGTCGAGATTGAGCGCGGCGGTGCTGTGCAGGTTGGTATTGCGGGCGGCAAAGCGTTTGCTCAGGCTTTCCATCAGCGCCGTATTGCGGATGCCGCCGCCGCACACATAAATATTGCGGGCGGCGGGCGCGGCGGCGGTTACGGCGTCGTAAATGCTTTGCGCGGTAAATTCGAGCAGGGTTTTCAGCACATCGTGCGGGTTGAGGCCGTCTGAAAGCTGCGGCAGCAGCCACGGCAGGGAAAACAGCTCGCGGCCGGTGCTCTTGGGATACGGGCGGGCAAGATAGGGGTGCGCCAGCCATCGTGCGAGCAAATCGGGCAGCACTTTGCCTTCTGCGGCTTTGGCACCGTTTTCGTCGTAAGGCTGCCGCCAGATATGGTGCACCCACGCATCCATCAGCATATTGCCGGGGCCGGTGTCGAAACCGTAGGCCGCTTCGCCGGGCGGCAACACACTGATATTGGCAATGCCGCCGATGTTGAGCACTACGCGCGTTTCGTGCGGACTGCCGAACAGGGCTTCGTGAAACGCGGGCACCAGCGGCGCACCCTGCCCGCCTGCCGCCAAGTCGCGGCTGCGGAAGTCGCCCACGGTTAGAATGCCGCTCGTTTCGGCCACCCGCGCCAAATCGGCAAGCTGTATGCTGTAGCCGCTTTCGGGGGCGTGGCGGACGGTTTGGCCGTGGCAGCCGACGGCGGTGATGTTTTGCGGGGCGAGCTGCTCGTTTTGTAATAATGCTGTAACAATCTGTGCATATAATCCGCCGAGTTCTTGCGCCAGCAGCCTGCTGCGGTGCAATTCGTTGAAGCCCGTGTTCTGCAAATCGATCAGTTCGCTTTTCAAACGACCCGGATAAGGCAGGAATGCATGGGCTTCGGCAGCCAGCCAGCGCCCGCCCGCCATTCGCACCAGCACGGCATCCACGCCGTCCATGCTGGTGCCGGACATCAATCCGATATAAAGTTGTTCGTTCATGGTTTTGAGGCCGTCTGAAAAGCTGCAATTGTAACCGATTTGACTGCCGCCGATAAAAATACCGATATAAAACACACATCAAGTATTTCATGACGCAATGCAGCAATAGCTTTATAATAAACGTTAAGAACGTATAAGTTGCCGCCCCGCGGCGTTATTTTTTATCAACGGGCACGCCTGCGGCGCAACGTCCTGCATTCCTTTTCGATAACCCGAGGTTCACACCGAAATGAACTCATCTTCCATACAAAAAATCAACCTTGCTTTTGCCGCCCTGCTGATCGGCATGGTCGGCTATTTTATTTTCTGGGGCTTGGGCTACACCAACCACAACCACACCATGCTGTTTCTGCTGGCCACGCTGTTCGGCGTGTTTATGGCCTTCAATATCGGCGGTAACGACGTAGCCAACTCGTTCGGCACCAGTGTGGGCGCCGGCACGCTCACCATTCCGCAGGCGTTGCTGATTGCCGCTATTTTCGAGGTGAGCGGCGCGGTGATTGCCGGCGGCGAAGTAACCGACACCATCCGCAAAGGCATTGTCGATCTGAACGAAATGCATCTTGAACCGATGCAGTTTGTGTATATCATGATGTCGGCGCTCTTGGCAGCCGCCCTGTGGCTGCTGTTCGCCACCAAAAAAGGCTTTCCCGTGTCCACCACCCACGCCATTATCGGCGGCATCGTCGGCAGTGCGCTGTGTTTGGGCATGATCAGCGGCGACGGCAACACGTTCTCGCTTATCCAATGGGGCAACTTGGGTGAAATCGCCGTTTCGTGGGTGCTCTCGCCCGTGCTCGGCGGCTTGGTTTCCTATATTCTGTTTTCACAGATTAAAAAGCACGTTTTAGACTACAATACCTCGGCCGAAGAAAGCCTGAAAGCCATCAAACAGGAAAAGAAAGCCTTTAAAGAACAGCACCGCCTATACTTTGAAGGCCTCGACGAATCGGCCAAAATCGAATGCGCCACCGCCATGGCCCGTGATGCGCAGATTTACGGCGAAACCGATTTAGACCCGTCGGAGCTGGAATCTTCCTACTATAAAGGCTTATACGATATCGACCACCGCAAAAGCGGCATCGATGCCTACAAAGCCCTGCATTCATGGGTGCCGCTGATCGCCTCTTTGGGCGGTATGATGATTGCCGCCATGCTGATTTTCAAAGGCTTGAAAAACCTGCACCTGGGCATGAGCAATGTGAGCAGCTACCTCACCATCTTCATGATCGGCGCCGCCATTTGGATGGCCACTTTCATCTACGCCAAAACCCTCAAACGCAAAGATTTGGGCAAATCTACTTTCCTGATGTTCAGCTGGATGCAGGTGTTTACCGCCGCCGGCTTTGCTTTCAGCCACGGTGCCAACGATATTGCCAACGCCATCGGCCCGTTTGCCGCGATTATGGATGTTTTACGCACCGGCGACATCGGCACCCAAGCCCCCGTTCCGCCCGTTGCCATGCTCACTTTCGGTATCGCCCTGATTGTCGGCCTGTGGTTTATCGGTAAGGAAGTGATTCAAACCGTGGGCACCAGCCTGGCCGAAATGCACCCCTCTTCCGGCTTTGCCGCCGAGCTGGCCGCCGCTTCGGTGGTGATGCTGGCTTCACTGATGGGCCTGCCCGTATCCAGCACCCACATTTTGGTTGGCGCCGTTTTGGGCATCGGCCTGGTAAACCGCAACGCCAACTGGGCGTTGATGAAACCCATCGGCCTGGCTTGGGTGATCACCCTGCCCGCCGCCGCCGTGTTGTCGGTAGTGTGCTTCCTGATTCTGCGCGCCTTGTTCTGATTTCCGGCGCAAACAAAAAACCGCGTAACTTTATGTTTGAAGTTACGCGGTTTTTTATTGCCGGTTAGCAGGTTATATTATGATGCAGCCCCGGGAAACAAAACGGTTCGCAGCATTATTTATCAGGCAAACCGTTTGCTGCGGCTTCCTGCAAACGCGGCTCGAAGTTGGCCAAATCCACGCCTGCCTGTTTGGCTGCGGCAACGGCTTCCGCCACCGGCAAACCGTTTTGCACTTGGTGGTAAGCCCACAGTAAAGCGCTGCGCGTGCCTGTGCGGCAATATGCCAAAACCGGTTTTTCGGCTTGGCCTAGCAAAGCTTGAAAACGGGCAGTATCCTGCCCGTTGATTGCGGGTGCAACCACGGGCTGGTGCGCCGTATTCCCAATACCGGCCTCGGCCAGCCATTGTTGCACTTGGTTAAAGGCCGGTTGGTCGTCGGCTTCGCCGTCGGGGCGGTTGCAGATCACGCTGCGTATGCCCAACGCCGCCGCATCGGCCGCATCGGCTTGGGTGAGTTGGGGGGCGATATACAGCCCTTCGGCCAGTTTTCGGATATTCATCGGTTGTTCCTTTCTAAACTCTTCTTAATTCTGTTTTATTTTCAGACGGCCTGATGTTTGACAACATTCGTTCAGGCCGTCTGAAAACCGTTTGCCATATCTGCCGCTACACACCCAACCACTGCGCCAGCAAACTGCGGTCGTCGATATGCAGGATGGCCGTATCGGCCTCTGCCGTCTGCACGGTTAAATCGGTTTCGTGCAGCACACCGTGGCGGAAATAGTGAATATGCACGGTTTCACCTATATCGAGCTGCGCCCACTGTTTCTCGAAGGCCGTGCAGGCAAAGCCGTTTAGGGCGATGATTTTGTCTTTCGGGCACAGCGCGGCCTGCTCGGCGCTGCCGCCGTTAAACACATGGGTTAAGGTAATGCCGCCGTTATCCTGCTTGAAACGTGCGCCCAAATCGCTTGCGGGCTGCACCACTTCTCCGCCGCCCAAACCACCGCCGTGGCTGCGTGGCGCAGCCAGCCATTCCAACCTCACGCCAGCAAACTCCAGGCTGCTGTGCAGGGGAAGATCGTCGTTGGAATATAAGGCCGTCTGAAAAAATCCGCTCAAGTCCAAGCCGGTGATTTCTTGGCAATATACCTGCCATTGCCGCTCCTCTATACCTTTACCGTTTTCGCACCAGTTGCGGTAGAGCGTCTGCATCACCGTGTCCAAACTGTGTTTGCCCGCGCTTCTGCTGCGAATCTGCAAATCCAGGCACAGCGCCGCCAGCGCACCTTTCTGATAATAGCTCACGATGGCATTGGGGCTGTTTTCGTCTTGCTTGTAAAACTTGTTCCACGCGGTAAAGCTCGATTGCGCCAAAGTCTGTTTCAGACGGCCTTTGCCCTGCTGCACGCGGGTGATGCCTTGCGCCAGCAGCTTCAAATAGGCTTCGGGTGAAATCACGCCGCTGCGGGCTAAAAACAGATCGTCGTAATAAGACGTAATGCCCTCAAACGCCCATAACTGCTCGGTATAGCTTTCGCTATCCAAACGGTAAGGCGCAAACGCGGCGGGCTTGATGGATTTTACGTTCCATGCGTGGAAATATTCATGGCCGAACAACCCCAACAATTGGGTATAGGCATCGTCCGGCTCACCCATACCGTGCGCAGGCAGGCTGTTGCGGTCGGCCAAGAGCGCCGTGCTGCTGGTGTGTTCCAAACCGCCGTAAATATTGTCGCCCACATGCAGCAGAAACAGATATTCTTGAAACGGTGCCGTGCCGGCAAACATTTCCAACTCTGCCGCGCAGATTTTCTGCACGTCGCCGAGCAAACGGCTGCGGTCGAAATCACGGTAATGCCCGCTCAAAACAATACGGTGCGGAATACCGCAAGCCTCGAAGTGCAAGGTTTCAAACACACCCAACTCAAACGGATAATCGATTAGTTCGGCATAAGAGGTCGTCTGAAAAGTACGCTCGCCCGTTACCGGCATCGTTGTGGCAATCTGCCAGTTTTCGGGTAATTGCGGAAAAGTAATCTGATGTAGCCGGTTTTCGTACCCTTCCACCCGGAGCAACAGGCAGGCCCCGTCGAAAAAGCCGCGCTCCGCGCTCAAAAACGAACCGCGCACGGATAGGTCAAACGCATAAACAGTGTAGTGGATTTGCCACTCTCCGCCTTGGTTTTCAACCGTCCATTCATTTTTCGACACCTGTTCCAACACAGCCGGCCGGCCGTTGCAACTGGCCTCGATACCGACGACATGGCGCGAAAAATCGCGAATCAGATAACTGCCCGGAACCCAATTGGGCAGCTTGATTTGTAAAGGACGGTTATCTTTTGAATAAAAACTCAAACAAATCCGCCACAGATGGGCGGCTGGTTCGGGGGTGAGTGTGTATTG
>JBHALY010000260.1:0-3458 GCA_041827905.1 Neisseria dentiae | reverse complement strand
CGTCTGAAACCGTTTCAGACGGCCTGCCGCAGGATAAACCGCCAATATGCCCGCCCAAACCCACCGCATCAACCACGAACCCGCCTTCCTGCTCACCGCCAAACCCTGGCGCGAAAGCAGCCTGTGGCTGGAAATGTTCAGCCGCCGCTACGGGCGCGTGGCCCTGCTTGCCCGCAGCGCCCGCACGCGCCAGAGCGAGTTGCGCGGCGTGCTGGTGCCGTTTGTGCCGGTGAGCGCATCGTGGTACGGTTCGCAGGAATTGAAAACCCTGCACCGCGCCGAATGGCTGGGCGGCTGGCGGCAGCCGCAGGGGAGGTCGCTGTTCAGCGGGCTGTATGCCAACGAGTTGGTATACAAACTCACCGCCCGCGAAGACCCGCACCCCGCCCTATACGACGCGCTCCACACCCTGATGCGCGCGGTGGCCGAAGAGCCGAACCACGTTGCCGCCCTGCGCCGCTTCGAGTGGGCATTGTTAACCGAGCTGGGCTTCGCCCCCGACCTGCAACACGACGAACACGGCCAACCCGTTGCCGCCGAACAAACCTACTGGCTGCGCCCCGAACACGCCCCGCTGCCGCTGGCACAGGCAGGCGGCCTGCCGCAGCACGAAGCGCAGGGCGTTGCGGTGGACGGCGGCACCTTAATCCAACTGCGCAACGGCATTTTCGACAACGGCGAAAGTTTGCAGCAAACCCTCAAACTCACCCGTATGCTGCTGGATTTCCGCCTGCCCGAAGGCATCAAATCGCGGCAGGTGTTGCAGCAGATGCAGGCGTGTCAGACGGCCTGAATCATTTGCACAACCCGCACAGGCCGTCTGAAACGTACAACCAAACACCTTCAAAAAAGGAACCGAACTATGTTACTAGGCGTAAACATCGACCATGTCGCCACCCTGCGCAACGCCCGCGGCACCCCCTACCCCAGCCCGCTCGAAGCCGCGCTGATTGCCGAAACCCACGGCGCCGACCTGATTACCCTGCACCTGCGCGAAGACCGCCGCCACATCAAAGACGCCGACGTGTTCGCCATCAAAAACGCTATCCGCACCCGCATGAACCTCGAAATGGCGCTCACCGGAGAAATGCTCGAAAACGCCCTTAAAGTGATGCCCGAAGACGTGTGCATCGTGCCAGAGAAGCGCGAAGAAATCACCACCGAAGGCGGCCTCGACGTTTTGGCGCAGCAAGACAAAATCGCCGCTTTCACCAAAACGCTCACCGAAGCCGGCATCCGCGTTTCCCTGTTTATCGACGCCGACGAAGCGCAAATCCAGGCCGCCCGCGATGTGGGCGCGCCCGTTATCGAGCTACATACCGGCGCCTATGCCGACGCCGAAACCCCGCAGGCGCGCGCGGCGCAATTGCAGCGCATCGAAGAAGGTGCAAACTTCGGCAGCGATTTGGGGCTGACCGTGAACGCAGGCCACGGCCTCACCATCCACAACGTTACCCCGATTGCCAAAATTCTCGCCATCCATGAGCTGAACATCGGCCATTCGCTGATTGCCCAAGCCGTGTTCCTCGGCCTGCCCGAAGCGATACGGCAGATGAAAGAAGTGATGTTCAGGGCACGCTCGCTGCCCTATTGAGGCCGTCTGAAAAACCGAAAAGGAAACCCATGATTTACGGAATCGGCACCGACATCGTTGCGCTGGAGCGCATTGAAAAACTGCACAAAAAATACGGCCAAGCCTTCGCCCAGCGCCTGCTCAGCCGCATCGAACTGCTCGAATACCCGCAATCGGGCAGGCCGGTAAACTTTCTCGCCAAACGCTTCGCCGCCAAAGAAGCCTTCGCCAAAGCCATCGGCACCGGCCTGCGCTCGCCCGTTAGCCTGCGCAATATCGGCGTGGGGCACGATGGATTGGGCAAACCCGAATTCATCTGCGAACCCGATTTGCAGCAATGGCTGCAAGAAAAAGGCATCAAGCGCGTGCATCTGAGCATGAGCGACGAGAGCGGCCAGGTGCTGGCGTTTGCCGTGGCCGAAAAATAGCGCGCCCGTCCGAAACGGCAAGCCCTCTTTTTTTCTATACAATATGCTTTGTGTTCAGACGGCCTGATGCGTGAACAAGGCCGTCTGAAAAAACCTTTTATCTTTTTTCAGACGGCCTGATGTTATGAACAACCCCGCCCTCCGCATCCGCGAACTGACCGCGCTGCTCAACCGCTACGCCTACGAATACTACACCCTCGACGCGCCCAGCGTGCCCGATGCCGAATACGACAAACTCTTTCGCGAACTCGAAGCGCTCGAGGCCGCCCATCCGCAGCTGAAACTACCCGACAGCCCCACCCTGCGCGTGGGCGGCGAACCGTTGGCGGGCTTCGAGAGCGTGCGCCACGAAGTGCCGATGCTGTCGCTTTCCAACGCTTTTTCGCCGCAAAACGAAAACGGTGCGTTCGACCACGCCGAAATGTATGCCTTCGACGAGCGCGTGCGCGGCGGCTTGGGCGGCAGGCAGCCAGAATATGTAATCGAACCGAAGTTCGACGGGCTGGCCGTCAGCCTGCTCTACCGCAGCGGCGTGCTGGAGCGTGCCGCCACACGCGGCGACGGCTCGGTGGGCGAAGACGTTACCCTCAACGTGAAAACCATCGCCAACGTGCCGCTCAGGCTGCACGGCGGGCAGGTGCCCGAATTAATCGAAGTGCGCGGCGAAGTGCTGATGCTCAAAGCCGATTTTGCCGCGCTGAACGAGCAGCAGGCCGCCGCCGGCCAAAAACTGTTTGCCAACCCGCGCAATGCCGCCGCCGGCAGCCTGCGCCAACTCGATTCGCGCATCACCGCCCGCCGCCGCCTGCATTTTTTCGCCTACGGCATCGCCCGCAACGAAGGCGGCTTGGCGCCCGCCACGCATTTTGAAGAGCTGGAATATCTGAAAAAACTGGGCTTCAGCCTGCCCGACGGCCAGTACGGCGTGTTCCCCGGCATCGCCGGCGTGTTGGCGTTTTACGAAGAAATGAGTAAAAAGCGCCCGTCCCTGCCTTACGAAATCGACGGCATGGTGGTGAAAGTGAACAGCCTGGCCGAGCAGCAGGAACTGGGCTTTATTTCGCGCGCGCCGCGCTGGGCCATTGCGCACAAATTCCCTGCCGAAGAAGCCCTCACCGTGGTGGAAGCCATCGACGTGCAGGTAGGCCGCACCGGCGCGGTAACGCCCGTTGCCCGCCTGCAACCCGTGTTTGTGGGCGGCGTAACCGTTACCAACGCCACCCTGCACAACGAAGGCGAAACGCAGCGCAAAGACGTGCGTGTGGGCGACACCGTAGTGGTGCGCCGCGCGGGCGACGTGATTCCCGAAGTGGTGCGCGTAATTTTCGAGCGCCGCCCGATGCGCGAAGCCGCCGCCGTTTCAGACGGCCTGCAAGGCGATATGTTCGACAGGCCGTCTGAAAGCCGCAGCGAACCCGTTCACCCGCAATACCGCCTGCCCGAACGCTGCCCGATTT
>JBHALY010000259.1:0-2682 GCA_041827905.1 Neisseria dentiae | reverse complement strand
CCGTGGCGCGCACCGAGGCAGAATACACCGCCGCCGCGCAGAAACTGTCGGCCCTGCGCCTTGAAGCCGCCGCCAAACTGGCCGCCGAAACCACCGAACATATGCAGCATTTATCGATGAAAGGCGCAACCTTCCACATCGAACTGCCGCCCTGCCCGCCCGCGCCGCACGGCTTGGAGCAAGTGCAGTACCAAGTGGCCGCCAACAAAGGCAGCCCCCTGCGCCCGCTCAACAAAGTGGCCTCCGGCGGCGAACTTGCCCGCATCAGCCTTTCCATCCAAGTGGTTACCAGCCAATACACCCAATTGCCGACGCTGATTTTCGACGAGGTGGACACCGGCATCGGCGGCGGCGTGGCCGAAACCGTAGGCCGCGCCCTGCGCGCGCTGGGCAAACGGCACCAAGTGCTGGCCGTTACCCACCTGCCGCAAGTGGCTGCCTGCGGCGAAAACCACTGGCAGGTGCACAAACACAGCGAAGGCGAGCAAACCGTTAGCGAAATCAAGGTGTTGGACAACAGCGGCCGCATCGAAGAAATCGCCCGTATGCTCGGCGGCGAAGTGATTACCGACACCACACGCAAACACGCCGAAGAAATGCTGACTTTGGCGGCGGAATAATCGGCACAGGATAAGGCAGGCAAGCCAACCGGAATCTTTGCGAAATCCGTTTCAACCCTGAGAATGTTTGTGTCCCGTCATACTTTAAACCCCGTCATACTCGGGGTTGACCCGAGTATCTGTTATTTTTTGAACCAACAAGGTACTCGGGGCAACCCCGAATATGACGCAGAATGACGCAGATGTTTGAAAATACCGAAATAACTCGCAAAAGTTTCAGGCCGTCTGAAAATCCATGTTTCAGACGGCCTGAATCTTTTATCACGCATTTGAGGGCGCGTCGTCAAAAAAACGGTACCTTTAAAATCAACAAGCAAAAAATCCGTAATTTCCGCCCGCATTCCCTGCAAGCCATGTGCGCCTATTTGCCGGTTTGTACTGCAGAAACCTTGATTTCCACTTTCCATTCCGGTTTGGCCAATTTAGCCTGCACGCAGGCGCGGGCGGGCGTGTGGCCGGGAACAACCCAAGCATCCCACGCTTCGTTCATTGCGTCGTAGTCGGCCAAATCGGGCAGGAAAATAGTGGCTTCCAGAATATGCTTCTTATCGGAGCCGCATTGCGCCAGCCAATTGTCGATCTGCGCCAGCACATCGCGGGTTTGCTCGGTAACGCCCACATCGGTGCGCTCGGGCACCATGCCCGCCAGAAAAACGAAACCGTTGGCCACGGTGGCTTCCGACAGGCGCGCTGTTTGGCCGAAATATTGCACAGTCATTTTGCTTCCTTTGCAGAGTGTGTTGAAAAAGCGTATGGTAGCACAGACGGCAGAAACGCTTCCCCTGCCCACGCTGTTTCGTGCCCAATATGGCAAAAATATTTCACAGCAACCGCTACTTTTCATTTCAGACGGCCTGTTATGAGCAAAACCGACTACCCCGTTACCCCCGCCGTGCGTTTTCTGCGCACACACCAAATAAATTTCATACCGCAGCTCTACCCCTACGAAGAACATGGCGGTACCGCACATTCTGCCGCCTGTTTGGGCGTGCCCGAGCATCGGGTTATTAAAACCATCGTGCTGCAAAACGAACAAAAGCAGGGGCTGATTGTGCTGATGCACGGCGACAAACAGATTTCCACCCGCAATCTGGCGCGCCAGCTGGGCATGAAACACATCGAACCGGCCGACCCGAAACAGGCCAATAAATGGACGGGCTACCTTGTGGGCGGCACCAGCCCTTTCGGTACAAAAAATGCGCTGCCCGTGTATGTGGAACGCAGCGTTTGGGATCTGGAAACAATTTATATCAACGGCGGCAAACGCGGTTTTTTGGTAGCGGTGCCGAGTGACGCCCTGAAAACGCTGAATCCGCAAAGTGTGGATGTAGCGGTTTGAGCCTGTTTTAAACTTCTTTTTTCAAAAACATCAGGCCGTCTGAAAACCTTTCAGACGGCCTGATGTTTTTGTATTTTAAAACGGCGGTGCTTTTTTGGATTGTGTAACAGTCTCGGTCTGCCCATACCGTTTTGCGTTTTATGCAGCGGTTTGCAGATACTCGCTGCCGTCCGCTTTCAACAGCTTGGGCGCCTCGCCTTTTTCAATCACGTTTTCGTTTACCACCACTTTTTTCACATCCTGCAAATCGGGCAGCATATACATGGTATCAAGCAGGCAGCGTTCGACAATCGAGCGCAAACCGCGCGCACCGGTTTTACGCTCCATCGCCTGCTTGGCAATGCTGCGCAGTGCGGAAGGCAACACCTCCAACTCTACGCCCTCCATCGCAAACAAAGCCTGATATTGTTTCACCAGCGCGTTTTTCGGCTCGGTGAGGATATTGATTAAAGCATCTTCGTCCAGCTCGGCCAGCGTGGCAATTACGGGCAGGCGGCCGATCAATTCGGGGATCAGGCCGAATTTAATCAAATCTTCGGGTTCTACGGTTTCAAACAGGGCGGTGATGTCGGCGTTTTCGTCTTTGCTGCTCACCACCGCACCGAAACCGATGCCGCCTTTTTCGGTGCGTTGGCGGATTACTTTCTCCAAACCGGCAAACGCGCCGCCGCAGATAAACAGAATATTGGTGGTATCGACATTGATAAATTCCTGATTCGGGTG
>JBHALY010000258.1:0-4634 GCA_041827905.1 Neisseria dentiae | reverse complement strand
CCCGCGAATCAGGCGATAATCGAAGCCGTTTTTACCCCACATCAGAAAAGGTATCCAAATGGCTTCACAACTGGCAAACGCCATCCGTTTTTTATCTGCCGACGCGGTGCAGAAAGCCAATTCCGGCCACCCCGGTGCGCCAATGGGCATGGCCGAAATGGCCGAAGTTTTGTGGACGAAATTCTTAAACCACAACCCCGCCAACCCCAAGTTTTACAACCGCGACCGTTTCGTTTTATCCAACGGCCACGCCTCGATGATTCTTTACAGCCTGCTGCATCTCACCGGCTACAACGTTTCGATTGACGATCTGAAAAACTTCCGCCAGCTGCACAGCAAAACCCCCGGCCACCCCGAATACGGCTACACCGACGGCGTGGAAACCACCACCGGCCCGCTGGGTCAGGGCATCGCCAACGCCGTGGGCATGGCGCTGGCCGAAAAAATCCTGGCGGACGAGTTCAACCAAGACGGCCTGAATATCGTCGACCACCACACCTATGTGTTTTTGGGCGACGGCTGCCTGATGGAAGGCGTGTCGCACGAAGCCTGCTCGCTGGCCGGCACGCTGGGTTTGGGCAAGCTGATTGTTTTGTATGACGACAACAATATCTCCATCGACGGCAAAGTAGACGGCTGGTTCACCGAAAACATTCCGCAACGCTTCGAAAGCTACGGCTGGCATGTGGTGCCGAACATTAACGGCCACGACACCGCCGCCCTTGAGGCCGCCATCGCGCAAGCCAAGGCCGAAACCGGCAAGCCTTCCATCATCTGCTGCAAAACCCTTATCGGCAAAGGCGCGGCCACCAAAGAAGGCAGCCACAAAACCCACGGCGCACCGTTGGGCGCGGAAGAAATCGAAGCCACCCGCAAACATCTGGGCTGGAATTACGGCGCGTTTGAAATCCCGCAGGATGTGTATGACGGCTGGAACGCCAAAGAAAAAGGCGCGGCGCTGGAAAACGGTTGGAACGCGCTGTTTGCCGAATATCAGACCAAGTTCCCCGAGAAAGCCGCCGAATTCGTGCGCCGCATGAACAGCGAACTGCCCGCCGGTTTCGACGCTTACGTTCAGACGGCCTTGAAAGAAGTGTGCGACAAAGCCGAAAAAATCGCCACCCGCAAAGCCAGCCAAAACAGTATCGAAATTCTGGCCAAAGTGCTGCCCGAACTGGTGGGCGGCTCGGCGGATTTAACTCCGTCCAACCTGACCGACTGGTCAAACAGCGTATCGGTTACGCGTGAAAAAGGCGGCAACTACATCCACTACGGCGTGCGCGAATTTGGCATGGCCGCCATCATGAACGGCATGGCGCTGCACGGCGGCGTGAAACCTTTCGGCGCTACCTTCCTGATGTTCAGCGAATACGCCCGCAACGCCCTGCGTATGGCCGCGCTGATGAAAATCAACCCGATTTTTGTGTTTACCCACGATTCCATCGGCTTGGGCGAAGACGGCCCCACCCACCAGCCGGTAGAGCAAACCGCCACCCTGCGCCTGATTCCCAATATGGCCGTATGGCGCCCCTGCGACACCGCCGAAAGCCTGGTGGCGTGGGCCGAAGCCGCCAAAGCCGCCGACCACCCCAGCAGCCTGATTTTCAGCCGCCAAAACCTGCCGTTCATCCCGCGCAGCGACGAGCAGTTGGGCAACATCAAGCGCGGCGGTTATGTGATCAGCGAAGCCAAAGAGGGCGCGGCGCAGGCGGTGGTTATCGCAACAGGCTCCGAAGTCGAGCTGGCGTTGAACGCGCAAACCGTGCTGGCCGAGCAGGGCGTGTTTGTGAATGTGGTGTCCATGCCTTCGACCAACGTGTTCGACAAGCAAGACGAAGCCTACCGCAACAGCGTGCTGCCGGCCGGCCTGCCGCGCATCGCCGTGGAAGCGGGCGTTACCGGCGGCTGGTATAAATATACGGGCTTGAACGGCGCCGTGGTCGGCCTCGACCGCTTCGGCGAATCCGCCCCCGCCGAGCAGCTGTTCCAAGAATTCGGCTTTACCGTGGATAACGTGGTCAATACCGTGAAAGCGGTTTTGCAGTAAGCCTGTTTGAACAAACTTGAGGCCGTCTGAAAAGTTTCAGACGGCCTCAAGTTTGTTTCGGGTTGAGACCTTTGCAAAATTTGTTGGTATTTTAAAATTTCTGCGTCATGCTCGGGCTTGGCCCGAGCATCTTATCGTTTGGAAAGAAATAGTAGTAGGTACTCGGGTCAAGCCCGAGTATGACGGCGTTTGGGTTTTCAGACGGCCTTAAGCTATTTTGCAAAGGTATCAGGTTTTGTATTCCGTCATACCCGGGCCAAGCTTGGGTATGACGGAACGGTTGCGTCAGCCGCGTTTGGGATCGTTCGGGCGTAACTGTGCGGCGAGTTTGTCGAGAATACCGTTGACAAACTTGTGGCCGTCGGTGCCGCCGAAGGTTTTGGTTACCTCGATGGCTTCATTGATAATCACGGGGTAGGGCGTTTCGGGCATGGCGGCAAGCTCGTGGCAGGCCATCAGCAGCACGGCGCGTTCGATGGGGCTGAGGTCGTTTTCGTCGCGGTCGAGCAGGGGGCGGATTTGCTGCATATATTCGCGCCGGTTGGCGTGTGCGCCGAAAAAGAGTGCGGTAAACAATTCGCCGTCGGCTTTTTTGAAATCGCTGCTTTCGCGGATGTTTTTGGCGGTTTCGGCGGCGGGGGCGTCGGTGAGCGCCGATTGGTAAAGTGCCTGCACGGTAAATTCGCGGGCACGGCGGCGGGGTGTTTTCATGGTGTTTCCTTGCGTTTTGCAGTAGGGTTTCAGACGGCCTGATGCATTCGGGCAAGCGGTGCAATCAGGCCGTCTGAAATAATATTTGAACAATATCAGGCTTCGTCGTCGAGCTGCTCTTCCAACAGCAGGTTCACGAGGTTGGCGCATTCCACGGCCACGATGGCGGCGTCGGCGGCTTTTTCTTCGATGCGCGCGTGCGCCTGTTCGTCGTTTTCGGTGGTGAGGATGGCGTTGGCGATGGGGATGTTGTAGTCCAAACCCACCCGGGTAACGCCGGCGCCGGATTCGTTGGCCACCAGCTCGAAATGGTAGGTTTCGCCGCGGATAACGGCGCCGATGGCAATCAGCGCGTCATATTGTTGGGTGGCAGCCATGTTTTGCAGCACCAGCGGCACTTCGAGCGCGCCGGGAACGGTGGCGACGGTGATGTCGTCGGTGTGGACGCCGAGGGCGGCCAGTTTGTCGGTGCACACTTTGAGCATGGCGCTGCCGATTTCGTTGCTGAAACGGGCTTGTACGATACCGATGCGCAGGTTGGTGCCGTCGTGGTCGGGCTGGATGGTGTTCATAGGGTTTTCCGTGTTTGAGTGGTAAACGATAGAGAAAATAGCTTCAGGCCGTCTGAAAACTAATTTTGAAACTAATCTTGCGGCTGCCAATCGGCTGCGGGTTGGAACACGCCGTTTTCGTCAAGCTCCCACGCCGTGCCGGCGGGTTGGCTCAGCCATTCGGATACGGCGGGGTGGTTGCGGGTGATGCCGCCGATGTCGTACACGCCGAAATTTTCGGGGTTTGCGGCAAATTCGTCGGTTTCGTCGCCGCTGAAAAAACGCCAGCCGCTGTCTTGCTCGAACACCGGCTCTTCGCGGTACATAAAGCCGATAGGCGCGCCGCCTTCGCTCACGGCTTTGGAAACGATGCAGCGGCCGAGCGCGGCGGCGAGGGCGTTGGCAAACAGGTTCATGGTTAAAGCGGCCGGATAAAGGTTGCAAATGCGGCTATTTTACACGATTCGCCGCCCTTACGCATGGTGGTTTTCAGACTGCGACCCCAGGTAAATCGCCGCCAGCGTTAAGAGTGCGCCGCCCCATTGCAGGCCGTTGATGGGTTTGTCGAGCCAAAAATAGTCGATAACCAGGGCCGCCACCGGTTCGCTCAGCAGCAACAGGCCGGTTAACGACAGGGAAAGCAGCGGAATCGCATAGGCAATCAGCCCCCACGCGAAACACTGCATCACCGCGCCGTAAACCAGAATCAGACCGGCATCGCGCAGGGTGGTCGGATAGAGGTTGCCCGAATCGAGCAGCAGCATGGGCAGCACCAGCGCAACCATGCCGCCCAAGCTCACCAGCAGCATCATCGGAAACAGCGCCGTGGCTTCGGCCTGATGGGTTTTGCGCACGAACACCATCGACAACGCCAGCATCGCGCCCGACACAATCCCGCTGGCAAACCCCCAGCCCGCGTTTTGGTTGTGGCCGAATTCGGGGCTGGCGATCAGCGCCACGCCGGCTACCGCCATCACCAGGCTCAACAGTTGCATTTTGCCCAAACGCTCGCCGAAAAAGAAAAAGCCGATGGCCGAAAGAAAAAAGATTTGCAGGCTGTTGAGCAGGGTGGAAATGCCGGGGCCGACGGCATAAATGCTTTCGTGCCACAAAGCCAAGTCGAAGCCGAGAAACGCACCCGAAATCAGGGCGCAGCGCAGCGCCTGCCGGCTTTTCGGCAGTTTCTGCCCGAAAAAGCGCGACAACACCCAAAAAATCACCGCCGCCACCGCCAAACGCCAAAAAGCGATGGCATACGCGCCCACCGGCACGAATTTCACAATCAGGCTGCCGAGGCCGAAAATCACACAGCCCACAATCAGCAT
>JBHALY010000257.1:0-3495 GCA_041827905.1 Neisseria dentiae | reverse complement strand
TCTTGCTTGAGCCGTTGCAGGATATGGCGGTGGCCGAGATGGACGCCGTCGAAGTTGCCGATGGTAACGGCGCTGCCGTGGGGAAAGTCGGGACTGATGTGCCGACCGAACCAGATTTTCATAGGGATTGTTCTGTGCGGTGTGTGTCAAACGGGCGGTATTGTAAGCCGATTCGGCGGCTTGCGGAATAACTTGTTTGGGCGGGCATTGCCGTTTCTTGCGGTTTAACGGATTGAGGCCGTCTGAAAAAAGTTTTTCAGACGGCCTCGGTGCACATCGGCCTATATCTTGGCAAAACCCGCGTTATCTGCCGGATGGAATATCCGCGTCATACTTTGGGCACGCCCCAAAGAATGTAGTCAGAAGGCTTGCAAAAACGCTTTCTAACTACACTCTCCTAAGCCAACGGCTCGAGCAGTTTGGCGAATGCGTCTTCAAACTGTTTCAGGCCGTCTTCCTGCAAGCGCAGGGCGAGGGCTTCGAGGTCGATGCCGAGCTTTTCGGTTTCTGCCAAAACGGCAAGGGCTTCGGCCTGGCCTTCGGTGAGCGTGGTTGCGGCGGTGCCGTGGTCGATAAAGGCTTTCAGCGTGGCATCGGGCACGGTGTTGACGGTGTCGGGGCCGATCAGGCTGTCCACATAAAGCGTGTCGGGATAAGCGGGGTTTTTCACGCCGGTGGAAGCCCACAAGAGCTGAACGGGGTTGGCGCCGGCGGCTTTGGCGGCGGCAAACGCTTCGCCGCCGAAAAACTGCTGCCAATCCTGATAAGCGGCCTTGGCCAGCGCAACCGCCACTTTGCCTTGCAAAGGTTGCGGCAGGGTGGTGTCGAGCGCACCGTCTACACGCGAAATGAAGAAGCTGGCCACCACGCGGATATGGTTGACGTGCATACCTACCGCCAAGCGTTTTTCAATGCCTTTCACATAAGCGGCATAGGCTTTGAGGGTTTGTTGGCGCGAAAACAACAGCGTGAGGTTGATGCTGAGGCCGTCTGAAACCAATTGCTCCAATGCGGCCACGCCCTCATCGGTGGTGGGCACTTTAATCATCACGTTGGGGCGGTTGATGGCCGCATGCAGGCGTTTGGCTTCGGCCACGGTGCCGGCGGTGTCGTGCGACAAATCGGGGGCGACCTCCAGGCTCACAAAGCCGATTTTGCCGCCGCTTTTTTCGTATTCGGGAAGAAACACGTCGCAGGCGGCCTGCACATCGGCAATAGCCAGCGTTTCGTAGATGGCTTTCGGGTTGCGGTTTTGCTGTTTCAGCGCAGCGATTTCACCGGCATACAAAGCATCGCCTGCAAATGCTTTCTGGAAAATGGCGGGGTTGGAAGTAACGCCGCACACGCCCTGCCGCATCATTTCGGCCAACTCCCCGCGCTGCACCAGCGAGCGCGATAAATTGTCGAGCCAGATTTGTTGGCCTAATGCTTTAACGTCCGATAAAATAGTCATCTCTGAAATCCTTGTTATTTATTGAGAAAGTAATGATGCTAACCCGATTCTCCATATTTGGGTAGCCCCGCGGGAAAACAAGCATGGAAAATTCCGAACAATATCTGAACTGGGCGCGCGAGGTTTTGCGCATCGAAGCCGAAAGCCTGCACGAAATCGCCGCAGAACTCGACGGCGGCTTTACCCGCGCCGCCGACGCCCTGCTGCAATGCCGCGGGCGCGTGGTGATTATGGGCATGGGCAAATCGGGGCATATCGGCCGCAAGATTGCCGCCACCATGGCCTCCACCGGCACGCCCGCGTTTTTCGTCCACCCTGCCGAAGCCGCCCACGGCGATTTGGGCATGATCGTCGACGGCGACGCGGTTATCGCCATCTCCAACTCGGGCGAGAGCGACGAAATCGCCGCCATCATTCCCGCGCTCAAACGCAAACACATCACCCTGATTTCGATTACCGCGCGCCCGCAATCCACCATGGCGCGCCATGCCGACATCCACATCACCGCCGCCGTGTCGCACGAAGCCTGCCCGCTGGGGCTGGCGCCCACTTCCAGCACCACCGCCGTGATGGCGCTGGGCGACGCACTGGCGGTGGTGCTGCTCAAAGCGCGCGAGTTCACGCCCGACGATTTCGCCCTCAGCCACCCCGCCGGCAGCCTCGGCAAACGCCTGCTGCTGCGCGTGGCCGACATCATGCACGGCGGCGAGAACCTGCCGGCCGTGGTGAGCGGCACGTTATTGAAAGACGCCATCGTTATCATGAGCGAAAAAGGCTTGGGCATGCTGGCCGTTACCGACGGCTCAGGCCGTCTGAAAGGCGTGTTTACCGACGGCGATTTGCGCCGGCTGTTCCAGCAGCGCGACAACTTCGCCGGGCTGACCGTCGACGAAATCATGCACGCCAACCCCAAAACCATCACCGCCGACAAACTCGCCACCGAAGCCCTGAAACATATGCAGCAAAACCACATCAACGGCCTGCTGGTGGTGGAAGAAGGCGGTTTGGTTGTAGGCGCGCTGAATATGCACGACCTGCTGAAAGCGAGAATCGTGTGATGCGGCGGCACACCGTTTTCAGACGGCCTGAACCTATCGTTTTTAATCCGCCGGAGCGCATGGCATGAAACCCCACTGGCTTTTAATCGGCTGCACATTGGCCGCTGCCGCACAGGCGCAGCCTTTGAATCAGGAAACGCAGGAGCATTACGAAGCGCAAACGGCCGCCGTGCAGCCGCGGCTGCCGCTCAAACTCAACCGGTTTTTAACCGTGAAAGCCGTGTCGTTCCACAACGGCGGCACGCACGTTTTGTATGAAACAGCGGCGGCCGAACCGGGTGCGGAAATGAAAAATGCGGTGGACGCGCTGCGGCAAAGCTCGCGGCAGGCATATTATCTTGACGTGTGCGGCAACCGGCCGCCGCTGCAAACCATCAGCACCAGCCATTGGGTGCAGGATGCCGCCGGCAGGCTGGTAACGCGCTGGGCCAACACGCCCGAAATGTGCGCCGGCGAAGAAGCCCGCCAAGCCCGCGAAAAAGGCGCGCAACAGGGCCGCATGGTCAGAAAAAACGTGCGGATTGATGAGAGCAGCGTTAAAAACGGCGTGATGAGCGCAACCTACACTTTAACCGACCGCGATTTCAACGACATCGCCACCATGCTGCCGTTTGCAGTCAACGCCATGAAAAAGCAGGTAAGCGCCATCGTGTGCCACCCCGAAGGCGGTATGCTATCCGGCTTGCAGGCCGCAAGGTTTATTGTGCGCGACAAACACGGCAAAGCCCTGCCGCCGGTGGATATTTCGCCGATAGACTGCATGCCGCAGCCTGCCGCCGAGCCGCAGGAAAGCGAAGGCAGGCCGCGCCGCAAAGCCAAAGGCTGAATAGCACATTCAGCCCATTTACATTTTCAGACGGCGTTTAAACTTTACGGTGCTACAATAAGCCGTTGATATTTCGTTCAGGCCGTCTGAAAAACTTTTATTTTTTAAAGAACACAACCCGAATGCAAACCCTAACCCCCGAACTTCAGGCGCGCGCC
>JBHALY010000256.1:0-4592 GCA_041827905.1 Neisseria dentiae | reverse complement strand
GCAATTGGCTAGCACAAGATGGCACCTTGACCGGGCTTCTCGAACTGATTAGCCGCCAGCTAACCAAAAAAGGTTTAAAAATAGGGAAAGCCCCGGCGGCAGTGATTGAGGCCACCATCATCCAAACCGCCGGCGGTAAACAGCATCAGGCTGTCGAAACCGATGAAAACGGTGTTACCGCCGAAACCTTACCCAGTAAAAACAAGGATGCGTGCTGGGTGAAGAAGGACGGCAAATTCACCTTGGGCTACAAACAACACACCCGTACCGATTCGGAAGGCTATATCGAGAAACTGCACATCACACCGGCCAACGTCCACGAGTGCAACCATTTCGAACCGCTATTGGCCGGCCTCGCACCCGAAACAACCGTCTATGCCGATAAGGTGTATGACAGTAAAGCTAACCGGGAACATCTGCAAAGCAAACGGCTATCCGACGGCATTATGCGTAGGGCACACCGGGGCAAACCTTTAACGGAGCAGGAGAAACAGCGCAATACGCAGCTATCGAAAGTGCGTTATGTGGTCGAGCAAACCTTCGGTACGCTGCACCGGAAGTTCGGCTGTAAAAGAGTGCACGTGTTGGTTTACGGAAAGTACTGGCGCAAAGCCATTTGAAAGCGGTGTGCCTGAACCTGCTAAAGGCAGCCAACAAGCTTCGTGTGCCTGCTGCTGCCTGAAAAGGCAATCAGTACCCCGATAAAGGGGTTAATTAGGGGAAATATAGACAAGAAACACGTCTCAAAATGAAAAAAACGATTACTTGATTGTTCAGGTAACCGTTCGGATGGGATAACCGGTATTTCGCAAAGGTTTCGCCTGTGTAACAGCACCCAATAATTGACAGGTACGCAATCAAACCAACCCCATCGGTGTGCTGTATGGCAACCGGCTGTTTACATTCGGTTTATTGCATGCAGCGTTCAACTGCAGGATATTCGATACTTGGTTGAAGCAAATGCTGATACCCCAGCTTCTGGCCAATAGTGTGGTGGTAATGGAAAATGTGGTATTTTGTAGGCTCTAGACTAGCAGCTTTATATAAATTTACTTTAGGGGCTTAGGAAGCAAAATTAGCCCAAGGTACGAAGCAGGTTTAATCGTCGTCATGAAAAAAGCATACGTATTCAAAGCATGACCGCAGACGGCTTTAAAGACATCACCCAACTCTTTTCCGATATTCTCTTCCAACTATGCCAATTCCACCAGCAGCAAACTATACGCCACTACCTAAGCCGAAAACCAGAATCCGACGCAGCGCACGCTTTAAAGAAGTTGTCGGACAATATTTTATGTTGGAAGAAGCGGAGTTTAAAACATAGTTGAACGATTAGTATGACGCTCATAAAAACTACTTGAATGAAATCAGTTTCCATGAAGACGGCGCACAAAAATGGTATACCCACAAAAGATTAAGGAGCGCATATAGCAGCCTAAAATGTAACCTAACTTATCTGTTTATTTTTGAACAAAACAGGGAATTTAGATACGCCGAACACGACCAATATACCAGAAGGTAGATTTGGCGAATTGAAGACTCAAAAACGCTGCCATGCGAGTGTGAGCAATGAGACCAACCTCAACAACTAGACCTTAGAAGTTTGGGATTTCAACAAAACTCCGTCCCCGCGCACTCACTCAATCCGTACATACGCCACCGACAAAATCTCAATCACTTCCCTGCCCTCCGGCCCGTTCAGCACCACTTCGTCGCCTTCGCGCGCTTTAATCAGGCAACGTGCCAGCGGCGAAATCCATGAAATTTTGTTTTTGGCCGTGTCGATTTCGTCGATGCCGACGATTTTCACCACTTGCCCGCTGCCGTCGCCGCGCAAAAGCTCTACCGTGGCACCGAAAAACACTTGGTCGGTGGCTTCGCGGGTTTCCGGATCGACCACTTGCGCCGCTTCCAAACGTTTGGTCAGAAAACGGATGCGGCGGTCGATTTCGCGCATACGGCGTTTGCCGTAAAGGTAATCGCCGTTTTCGCTGCGGTCGCCGTTGCCCGCCGCCCAATTCACAATCTGAACGATTTCGGGGCGCTCTTTGTTAACCAAGCTGTATAGCTCGTCTTTCAAAGCCTGCCAGCCTGCGGGGGTGATGTAGTTGGGAGTGTTGCCGCTCATGTTTGATGCTGTCTGAAATGTACAAAGGTGCATTTTAACCGATTGCCGCGCTTTTTTCAGACGGCCAAAATACCGGTTGCCGCTATACCTGCATCCGGCCGCGCCGGTAGGCCGCATATTTTCGGTATAGCCACACGGACACAAACACCACCACGAATACGGCCAAAACCGGCAGAAACAGGCTGAGCAGCGTCATCACCACCGCCGTGCCGGTTTCCAAAACCGAAAACACGGGATTGGCCGTGCCGCCCGTGGCGGCGGTGCTGGCCGCGCGGGTGGTGGCGTTCACGCCTTTGATGGCTGCCGCCGCGCCGCCGCCCGCGATAATCGCCAACGCCCACGTTACGGCGGGGCTTAAATCGGCGGCGGTCGAAGCCACCACGGCCGTGCCCGCCAAGCCAGCCAACGGCACGGCGAGCGTGTCGAGCAGGTTGTCGATAAACGGCACCAGATAGGCCAGCGATTCGGTGATGGCGGCGATGCCGAGGATAATCAGCGCGTTGGTGCTGCCCAACCACTGCCAGCTTTCGTTTAACGGCCACATACCGAAATAAGCCGATATGCTCAGGGCAAACAAAGGCAGGAAAACGCGAAAGCCCGAGCTGGCCGCCAGGCCGATACCGAGCGCGATGCTGATAAGCGTGTCAAAGTTCATGATTTCAATCGGAAATGTAGAAAACGCGCATGATACTGCAATCTTGCGCGCTTGGCGGCAGTTTTACGATTCAATATCGCGGTACGGTAGGGTCGGCCTGCAACGACCACGCGTCGATGCCGCCTTGCAGGTTATACAGTTCGTCGAAACCTGCGTCGGCCAGATACATGGCGGTGTGCAGGCTGCGCACGCCGTGGTGGCAATACACCACAATCGGGCCTTCGTCGGGCAACTCATTGTGGCGCAGCGGAATCAGGTTCATCGGAATATGCACATGGCCGGGCAGCGCGCAAAAGGCGACTTCTTCGTCGGTGCGCACGTCGAGCAGGGTTAACGGTTTGCCTTCGGCAAGCCATTGCTGCAATTGTTGGGGCGTGATTTGCGGAATCATAATGGGTGTGTTTGCGGTGGGAAAACAATATAACGTTTTCCGTTATAAGGCCGTCTGAAAAAAATCTTTCAGACGGCCTCGTTATGATTAAAACTGAAATTTGCCGGCGGCAGGCGGGGCATTCAAATAAGGAATAAAAGTATCGAACAGCGCGCGTTCGGTGAAACCTTCGCCGTGGCGGGTAATCAGCAGGGCGCGCTGAACGGGTGCGCTGCCCGCCACCACCACCATGCGGCCGCCGTTTTTCAATTGGTTTTTCAAGGCTTCGGGCACAACGGGCACGGCACCGCCGATATAGATGGCATCAAACGGGGCGCTTTCCGAAACACCTGCCAGGCCGTCGCCGGTTTGGTAGGCCACGTTGCTAAAACCAAGCTCGTTGAGCACGCTTTGGGCGCGCTGTTGCTGTGCGGCGTCGATATCGACCGTGGTTACGCTGCCGCCCAGTTTGTGCAGCAGCGCGGTGGCATAACCCGAGCCGGTGCCGACCTCCAGCACGCGCTCGCCTGCTTTCAGAGCCAGCCCCTGAATCAGGCGGGCAACGATTTTCGGCTCCAGCATACTGCCGCCGTTAGGCAGCGGCAGCGTCATATCGGCATAGGCATAAGCCTGCTGCGCTTCGCCCACAAAACGTTCGCGCGGCACTTCGGCCAGTGCGTCTAAAACATCGAAATCCAACACATCCCAGGGGCGGATTTGTTGTTCTACCATATTGAAACGTGCTTGCTCAAAGTTCATGCCTTGCTCCGTGGTGGTTTGGTGTTTGGTTTAATCTTCGGATTATACGGTGTTTTATGTGGGCATCACAATGTTTCAGACGGCCTGTTTTAATCATGGTGCCGCATGATGATTTCGGCCAGCCTGCCCAAATAATGGGCGTCGGTGCCGTCGAAACAGCCCACGGTTTCGGCATCGGCATCAAGCACGGCGGCGAGGCGGCGGGTTTTGTCCCACACGGGCACAACGATTTCGGATTGCGACAGCGACGAGCAGGCGATGTGGTCGGGGTGGCGGTTTACGTCTTCCACCACGATGGTGGTGCCTTTTTCCCACGCTTGGCCGCACACGCCGCGCCCGTAGGGAATGCGCGTGCAGGCCAGCGGCCCCTGAAACGGCCCCAACACCAGCTCGCGGCGGTTATGGTCGGCCAGATAAAACCCCACCCACAGCCAGCCGAACGCTGCTTTCAACACTGCGCTGATGTTGGCGAGATTGGCGGTTAGATCGGGTTCGCCCCGAATCAGGCTTTCGATTTGCGGCAGGATTTCCTGATAAATTTCCACTTTGGTGGTGCCGCCGGTTTGGATGGTGTGCATGGCGCGGGCTGCTTATGGTAGCTGAAACAGCCGTCATTGTTGCCACAGCAGCCCGACAGGTCAAGCATTGCGGGTAAAATTAACGGTAATTAAACTTTTTTG
>JBHALY010000255.1:0-11174 GCA_041827905.1 Neisseria dentiae | reverse complement strand
GAACAATATTTCTGGCTGCACAAACGTTTCAAAACCCGCCCCGAAGGCGAGCCGGGCTTTTACGGCTAACGTTTCAGACGGCCTTTAAACAATACAAGCCGCCTTTCTTAACGTATTAAAGAAAGGCGGCATTTTTTATTGACGAACACCGGATTACACGCCGCTACCTATTAAGCTTTCGGCATAGCCGATATTGTACGGCAGTAACACCGCCCAAAATAAACCCCTGAAATTCAAACCACTATACTATTGCGGTTGTTGGAAAACAATAATGCGACACCTCAAACCCTGATAATAAATATCCCAAAAACAGCAGATTCCCCGAAAAAATATAAAAAACCGCCCGGCAACAGCCATAAAGTTCCAAAAACACCAACTGCCAATCATTCAAAACCCGCATAAAAATCAAAAACTTTGCAACAAGGGCTTGGCAAGACGGCAAAAAGCGGGTAAATTCCGACTACACCCCACTACACGAAATCAATAACGTGTAAACGGTATTCCAAAAATCAAGTGAGAACAAAGGAGTTAACAGAGATGGCAAATTACCAAAACGAAATCAAAGAAGCAGCAGAGCTGAAGCAGCAGATGGGTTCGGGCTGGAGCGCGATTACCCCCGAATACGTTGCCCGTATGCGGCTGCAAAACCGCTTCAAAACAGGCTTGGATATCGCCAAATACACCGCCGCCATTATGCGTCGCGACATGGCCGAATACGATGCAAACCCCGCAAACTACACCCAATCGCTCGGCTGCTGGCACGGTTTTGTCGGCCAGCAAAAACTGATTTCGATTAAAAAACACCAAAAAACCACCAACAAACGCTACCTGTATCTCTCCGGCTGGATGGTGGCCGGCATGCGTTCCGAATTCGGCCCGCTGCCCGACCAATCCATGCACGAAAAAACCAGCGTTCCGGCTTTGATTGAAGAGCTGTACACTTTCCTGAAACAGGCCGACGCCCGCGAACTCGACCTGCTGTTCACCGCGCTGGATGCCGCCCGCGCCGACGGCGACAAAGCCAAAGAACAGGAAATCCAAAACCAAATCGACAACTTCGAAACCCACGTTGTGCCGATTATCGCCGATATCGATGCCGGTTTCGGCAACGCAGAGGCCACCTATCTTTTAGCCAAGAAAATGATTGAGGCGGGTGCCTGCTGTATCCAAATCGAAAACCAAGTTTCCGATGAAAAACAATGCGGCCACCAAGACGGCAAAGTAACCGTTCCGCACGTTGATTTCCTGGCAAAAATCAATGCCGTCCGTTATGCCTTCCTGGAATTGGGCGTGGATGACGGTGTAATCGTCGCCCGCACCGACTCTTTGGGCGCCGGCTTAACCAAACAGATTGCCTACTCGCAAGAGCCGGGCGATTTGGGCGACCAATACAACAGCTTCTTAGACGGCGAAGAAATCACCGACCTGAGCCAAATCAAACCGGGCGACGTGATCGTGAACACCAACGGCAAAACCATCAAACCCGTGCGCCTGCCGAGCAACCTGTTCCAGTTCCGCAAAGGCACCGGCATCGACCGTGTGGTGCTTGACTGCGTAACCTCGCTGCAAAACGGCGCCGACTTGCTGTGGATCGAAACCGAAAAACCGCACATCGGCCAGATTAAAGAAATGGTGGACAAAATCCGCGAAACCATCCCGAACGCCAAACTGGTGTATAACAACAGCCCCTCGTTCAACTGGACGCTGAATTTCCGCCAGCAAGTGTTCGACGCATGGCAGCAGGCCGGCAAAGACGTATCTGCCTACGACCGCGCCAAACTGATGAGCGTGGATTACGACGATACAGATTTGGCCAAAGAAGCCGACGAGCGCATCCGCACTTTCCAAAAAGATGCGTCTGCCCAAGCCGGTATCTTCCACCACCTGATTACCCTGCCCACTTACCACACCGCCGCCTTGTCAACCGACAACCTGGCCAAAGGCTACTTTGCCGACCAAGGCATGCTGGCTTATGTGAAGGGCGTTCAGCGTGAAGAAATCCGCCAAGGCATCGCCACCGTGAAACACCAAAACATGGCCGGTTCCGACATTGGCGACAACCACAAAGAATACTTTGCCGGCGAAGCCGCGCTGAAAGCGGGCGGTAAAGACAACACCATGAACCAATTCTCGTAAGAGACCGTTTCAGACGGCCTGTTGTTTGAGGCCGTCTGAAACCGACCTCTTTATCTGCATAGAGTTGAGCTGTGCGGATAAAGTGCAGGCGCAAGCCTGTATTGTTTGTGAAGCGTAAATCTCTGATTTGAGGTATTCGGGCAATCCGCAAGGGTTGCCCGCTTTTTTTGCCTGCAACCGAACAACTTACTTAATCATATTCTGCACTCAGATATATAGTTAAACCACTTGAGACCTTTGCAAAAATACCTTACGGCCGTCTGAAATGTTTAAATACCGTCATTTCCGCGCAAGCAGGAATAACGGTATTCAGGCTTTTTTAAGGGCAGTTTGATTTTGCCAAAACCTCATCCTTATCACGGCTTGCGCCCCAGCAGGTAAATCACCGAGCTGACGCCCTGATGGCGGCTGCCTTCGCTCATATCGCGCAAGCTGTGTTCGGCCACCAGCCATTCCAAACCGTGCAGCGCCTGCTGCATTTCTTCCAGCGTGCCGAGCATGGCGGGGTCGGACGGGCCGCCGGTGCCGCGGCCGATTTGGTCGGGGTGGTAGAACACGCCGGCAAACAGGCCGCCGCTTTGCAGTGCGGTTATCATGCGTTGCAGGGTGCGGCTGCGCTCGGGTTCGGCAAAGTGGCAGAACACCGAAGTAATCACGGCATAATAGCCTGTCGGTAAATCCATTTCGGAGATGTTGGCCAAGCGGGTGGCAAACCGCACGCCTTTTTGCTGTGCCAGTTTTTGCGCTTTTTCCAGCCCTCTGGCCGACATATCCACGCCTTCGGCTTCCAAACCGAGCTGTGCCAAAAAAATGCCGTTGCGCCCTTCGCCGGTGGCCAAATCCAATGCCCTGCCCCGCGTAGGCAGATAGGGGCGGATGCGGGCGATAAATTCGTTTGGCTCGGTGCCGAACACATATTCTTCGGGCTGGTAGCGTTCATCCCATTTCGACATGGTGTGTCTCCTATCTGATTGTTTGGGATCTTTGCAAAAATACCTTGAGGCCGTCTGAAAACATTCGCTTTTCGCCTGAATGGCAATGCCGGATTATCGGGTCAAGTCCGATAATGGCTGAATCAAACATTTCAGACGGCCTTAAGGTGGTTTTTGTGTGTTTCAGACAGCCTCACGGCACGCCGGCGCGGGCGCTTTCCAGCTGCACCACCGTTGCTTGGGTTTGGCCGTCTGAAAGCGTGAAAACGGTGTTTTCCCGGCTGCCGTCGGCAAGCTGGCGGTAGCTGATGCGGTAGCTGCCCGGGGGCAATTTGAATGCGGTAAAGTCGGCGCGGGGGGGGATATAGATGGTGCGCAGGGCGGCATTGCCGCTTTCGGGATAAATCTGCACCAACACGGCGGAGCGGTTGGCCTGATTGTCGATTTTCACCATGCCGTTGCCGGTTTCGGCCAGCACGGGGTAGCCTGCCATATATTGTGCGAATTCGGGATAGCTGGCCGGTGCAGTGTCGGCGCGGGCAACAGGCATATCGGCGGCGGCTTCGCGCTGTTGGCCGGCCAGCCAAAACAGCGCACCGATTAAGGCGGCGAAAAACAGCAATCCCAACCACAAACGCCGTGCATACAGGGCTTGGGCGAACAGGCCGGGTTCGGGTTCGCGGTTTTTCGGCATGGGCGAAGAAACCGGTTTTTCAGCCGCGCCTTGGGCGGCTATCCATTCGTCGTGGGCACGGCGCTGCTCGGGATCGGAAAGCACGGCATAAGAGCGGTTGACCAGGCTCATGATGCGCTCGGCATCGGGATTGTCACGGTTTTGGTCGGGATGGTATTTTTTGCACAGCGAGCGGTAGGCGGCACGGATTACCTCAACCGGTGCGTCTTGCGCCACCTTGAGGTTGTCGTAGTGGGTGCGTATGCGTTTCGACATTTTGCCCGCCGTTTGGGTGGAAAATTGCGATTATATAGCAAATCAACCGTATTTCCGCCAGAGCATTGCTGCGCCTTCGATTAAAGGGGTAGGCCGCTGAAGCGGCAACGGTCATTGCCTGCGGTTTGCCGCCCTGCCTCGGCAATATTTATCGGTCGGATGCCGCCGGTGTTTTAAAAACCGGTGAAGGTTTTAAAGGTTCCAGGCCGTCTGAAAACGGTTTTCAGACGGCCTGGAACCTTTGTTTTCCCCGCGCTTACCTGCCGTGATCTGCCGGTGCATCCGCTTTCGGAAGCCACACGCTCACTTTCAGGCCGTGTCCGAACTGTTCGGCATCGGCAAGCGTAATGCGGCCGCCGTAGCGTTCGGTGATGGTTTTGGCTATCGACAGCCCCAAACCGCTGCCTTCTGTGTCGCTGCCCAAAATCCGGTAAAACGGGTCGAACACGCGTTCGCGCTCTTCGGGCGGAATGCCGGGGCCGTTGTCTTCCACTTCTATCAGGCAGCCGCCGTTGTGCACTTTGGCGCTCACGTCGATTCTGCCGTTTTCGGGCGTGTAGAAAATGGCGTTTTCGGTTAGGGTTTTAAGCAGGGTGTAGATTTCGGTTTCGTCGCCGACAAGCTCGGTTTCGTCGTTGCAACCTGCGCCCAAATCGATGTTTTTGGCTTCGGCCAGCGGGTATAAATCCTGTATCAGCCGCCGGCAGGTGCGGCTGACCCGTATGGTTTGCTGCACCCGTTTTTCGTCGGACTGCGCCCGCGCCATCGACAGCAGCTGTTCGAGCAGGCGGCGGTTGCGGCGTATGCCTTCGCGCAAATCGTCAACCAGCTGCGCGGTGTCGGCGGGCAGGCCGCGGGTGTTCAGGCGTTCGGCCTGAAGCGAGAGCGCGGTCATCGGCGAGCGCAGTTCGTGGGCGGCATCGGCGATAAAGCGCTGTTGGCGGTACACGCCTTCGCCCACGCGCCGCAGCAGGTGGTTGATGGCTTCGGTGAAGCCGTAGATTTCCTGCGGGATATTGGCGGCGGTAAGCGGCGAGAGGTCGTTTTCGTTGCGTGTTTCGGCCTGTTTCGACAATTCGGCCACCGGCCGCAGGGTGGTGTGGATAATCAGCATACTCAACAGCACGGCCACGGGGGCGAGCACCAGCAGGGGCAGCACAGCATGCCAGGCGCTGTCGAACGCCACGTCGTCGCGGAATTCGGTTTCCTGAATAAAGGCGAAGCGGCTGCCGTCGGGATAGTGGTGGATATAGGCGCGGTAGGGTTTGCCTTTTTGTTTGTCGGTGATGTCGGAAAAGCCTTCGTGCCCGCCTGCGGGCAGGTTGAAGCGGCTGTTGTCGCTTAGTGGCTGGATATAGATACGGGTGTCGTTGTCGATTTCGGTGTAACCGGTATCGCCCGCCAGTTCGTTTTTCTGCGTGAGCATGGCCGCCTGCCTGAGCAGATCGTCTTGCAGCTCTTGCGCTTCTTCAAACATGGTGTAGAAGGTGGAAATCCCCGAAACCACGGCGGTAAGCAGGATAATCAGGGTGAGGAATACGGAAAGGCGGGTTTGTATCGAGGGGTGGCGGGACATAAAACGGTAAAACCTTTCGGAACGGGGGGTTTCAGACGGCCTGCCAAGCGCTCGAGCCGTAGCGGGAGATAAAAAACGGTTTATAGCGTTTTACACGCCTTTTGGCAAAAGTTGCAGGCCGTCTGAAAGCAAACGGGAACCGCGCCGGTTAATCTTCGCTTTTTTTCGACACCAGCCAGCCGACGCCGCGCACGTTTTTGATGCTGTCGTGGCCGAGTTTTTTGCGCAGGGCGTGAATCAGGTAGTCGATGGCGTTGCTTTCGGGTTCTTCGCCCCAGGCATACACTTTGTCTTCCAAATCGCTGCGCGAAAGTATGGTGCCCGGGTGCAGCATCAGCGCGTGCAATATGGCGAACTCGCGGTTGGACAGCGGCACGTTTTCGCTACTGTCGTGGCGTTTGGCGTAATAGGTGGCGGGGTCGAGCGTGAGCACGCCGTTGTCGAGCGTGTTGACGGCGCTGCCGCCGGTGCGGCGCATAACGGCGCGGATGCGGGCAAGCACTTCCGACATTTCAAATGGCTTGATGATGTAGTCGTCGGCACCGTTGTCCAAGCCTTGCAGGCGGCTGGTGATGTCATCGCGGGCGGTGAGAATCAGCACGGGCAGGGTCAGGCCGCGCGAGCGGATGTCGTGCAGCACTTGCAGGCCGTCTTTATACGGCAGGCCCAAATCGAGCAGCACGGCATCGTAGGGCTGGGCGGCCAGCGTATCGACGGCGGCTTTGCCGTCGCGCACCCAATCGACGGTGTAGCGGCTGTCTTTCAGGCTGCCCTCCACCGCACGGCCGATCATGTTGTCGTCTTCTATCAATAAAATCCTCATGGCTCTTCCCTTTAACGGCGGCAAACCCAATCATCGCTGCGGCTTGATGATTGGGTTGCATATCCGTTGTTTGGCCGTCTGAAAAATCAGACCGCGCAGGTTTCAGACGGCCTCGACATATTGTATCCCTTTGCCGCTTAATCGTCGTAATCCACAAAAGAATTCAGCACTTTGCCGCTGTTGGCGTCCACAATCACTTTGTGCGGCACATTGTCGGTGCCGAGAATATCAACCTTATACACCAGTTGGCCGCGGTTGCTGTCGCGTTCGGCTTCCATCACACGGCCTTGAACGGTGCTTTGGGCGGCTTGGATGGCGCGCCCCAGCGACACGGCGGCTTTGCGGGCGGGCTTCCATTCGGTTTCGGCTTTGCTGCCGACAACTTTGCCGCTGACGGCGTCAACATAAACGGTGTGTTCCTGCTGGCCGTTGCGCACTTCCACATGGTAAACGGGCGTGCCGTATTTGCCTTTCAGCTGGATTTCGGTGGCTTGGCCGCCGGCCTGTTTCTGCGCAGCGGCAATGGCTTGCGCGGGCGTTACCTGGGTTTGCGCCACGGCGGCGATTTTTTGCTGGCCGTTATCGGCCAAAGCATAACCGCTGACGGCCAGCAAAGAAGCCAAGCCGGCGGCGGCCAAAGTGTTGAAGCGTGTTTTCATAATCGTACTCCTAAAAATATCAAGATAAAAAGATGGAATCCGCAGTTGCCGGCTTTCCGATGCTGCGCATTGTAGAGTGCGATATTTATGCCAAAATTAGGCGCGGTTTAAATTGTGTAAAGAACAAGGCCGTCTGAAAAATGTTGTTCAGACGGCCTTGTTCTTTATTGGCGTTCAAGCTTACAGATAGAACTTTTCAACCACTTTCAGGTTGTCGTCGAGTTTATACACCAACGGTTGGCCGGTGGGGATTTCCAAGCCCATGATGTCGTCGTCAGAAATGCCCTCGATGTGTTTGGCCAGCGCGCGCAGCGAGTTGCCGTGGGCGGCCACCAGCACGCGTTTGCCGCTCAGGATGGCGGGGGCGATTTGGTCTTCCCAGAAAGGCAGCACGCGCTCGAGGGTAACTTTCAGGTTTTCGCCGTCGGGCACCACGTCGGCCGGCAGGTTGGCGTAGCGGCGGTCGTTGTGGGCGGAAAATTCGTCGCTCGGATCAAGCAGCGGCGGCAGGGTGTCGTAGCTGCGGCGCCAGATGTGCACTTGTTCGTCGCCGTATTTCTCGGCGGTTTGTTTTTTATCCAAACCCTGCAACTGACCGTAGTGGCGCTCGTTCAAACGCCAGCTTTTCACTTGCGGCACCCACAGCTGGTCGCTCTCTTCCAGCACGATGTTGCAGGTTTTGATGGCGCGGGTTAACACCGAAGTGAAGGCAATGTCAAACAGATAACCCTTCTCTTTCAGCTTTTTGCCCGCTGCGGCGGCTTCGGCCAAACCCTGCTCGCTCAGTTTCACGTCGCGCCAGCCGGTAAACAGGTTTTTGGCGTTCCATTCGCTTTGGCCGTGGCGGATAAATACTAATTCCATGTGCTTGCTCCAAATAACGGGTTTTGAAAACCTGCTTTATAACATATTTTGCCGCCGCCGTTGCGCATAGCGTCCGCCGGTTTGACCGATGTTAAAGTCTGCTCCGTTCAGACGGCCTTGAGGCCTTTGCAAAACCCCCATCTGCGGCGCATTTCTGCGTTGTGCGCTGCTCGCTCGCTTGCCTAACTTCATGTTATGTCTGCGCTCGCTGCGCTGCTACGCCTTGAACTACATCCGCATCTAGGGGTTTTGCAAAGGTCTCAGCCTGAACCTTTTTGCCGTGCAGGCCGTCTGAAAATATGTTAGCTTAAAAAATCAAACCCTTTTCATGTTGCTATCAAGGATCAGGATGCCCATGCCCACACTCACCGCCTACATCAACGGCGCCTACGCCGCCGAAAACCCCGCCGCCGAAACCTTTGCCGACATCAACCCCGCCAACGGCGAAACGCTTGCCCTCGTGCAGCAGAGCACGGCCGAAGAAATCGAAGCGGCAGTGGCCTCTGCCGCGGCGGGGCAGAAAATTTGGGCGGCGATGACGGCGGCGGAACGCAGCCGTATTCTGTTAAACGCCGTGGCGATACTGCGCGCGCGCAACGATGAGCTGGCGCGCATCGAAACGCTCGACACCGGCAAACCCTTATCCGAAACCCGGTATGTGGACATCGTTACCGGCGCCGACGTCATCGAATACTACGCCGGTTTGGCGCAAGCCGTCGAAGGCCGCCAGATTCCGCTGCGCGAAAGCGCGTTTGCCTACACCCGCCAAGAGCCGTTGGGCGTGGTGGCGGGCATCGGCGCATGGAACTACCCGATTCAAATCGCCATGTGGAAAGCCGCGCCCGCGCTGGCCGCAGGCAACGCGATGGTGTTCAAACCCAGCGAAATCACGCCGATGGGCGCACTGAAGCTGGCGGAAATCTTCACCGAAGCAGGCCTGCCCGACGGTGTGTTCAACGTGGTTCAAGGCGATTGGCGCGTGGGCGAAGCCTTGGGCACACACCCCGAAATCGCCAAAGTGTCGTTCACCGGCGGCGTGGCCACCGGCAAAAAAGTGATGGCGCAGGCCGCATCGTCTTCTTTGAAAGACGTAACCATGGAGCTGGGCGGCAAATCGCCGCTGATTATCTGCGAAGACGCCGATTTGGCTTTGGCGGCCGACATCGCGCTGATGGCGAATTTTTACAGCTCCGGCCAAGTGTGCACCAACGGCACGCGCGTGTTTGTGCCCGCCAAGCTGAAAGCGGATTTCGAATCCGCCGTACTCGAACGGGTGGCGCGCATCAAAATCGGCAACCCGCTCGACGAAAACGTGAATTTCGGCCCGCTCGCCGGCTTTGCCCATATGGAAAAAGTGCTCGCCTACATCGAACAAGGCAAACGCGAAGGCGCGCGCCTGATTGCGGGCGGCGGCCGTTTGCAAGAAAACGGCCTGGCAAACGGCGCTTATGTCGCCCCCACCGTGTTTACCGACTGCACCGACGAAATGACCATCTGCCGCGAAGAAATCTTTGGCCCGGTGATGAGCATTCTGGCCTACACCACCGAAGAAGAAGTGGTGGTGCGTGCGAATAACACCGGCTACGGGCTGGCCGCCGGCGTGGTGTCGCCCGATCTCAAACGCGCCCACCGCATCATCGGCAAATTGCAGGCCGGCATCTGCTGGATCAACGCCTGGGGCGAATCGCCCGCGCAAATGCCGGTGGGCGGTTACAAACAATCCGGCATCGGCCGCGAAAACGGCGTGCAGACCCTGATGCACTACACGCAAACCAAATCGGTGCTGGTGGAATTGGGGGATTACCAATCGGTGTTTTAAGGCCGTCTGAAAGGGATAACGATGGATTTAGGCAGCTTGGGAGAATGGTCGAACGCTCTGATTGCCGCCTGTGCCTTATTTTTGGCATGGCAGGCCGGCAAGCAGGCCAAACAGCTTTATCAAGACGATAAACGCAGGGAGAGGCAGCAGGAAGATTTGCGGCAAAAGCAGGATGCGGCCAAATTTTCGGTGTGGATTGCCGCCGAAAAAGACAAAACTTATTTATGGGGTATTGTGCTCAATAATGTTTCGGAACGGCCGCTGTATAACCTGGTGATTTCCGGCCATTATGAAAACAAGCTCAAAGAGCGCGAGCCGTTTGTTTACAGCGAAACCAATCTCTTGCCGCCCGGCCGCTTTTTTATTCCGAAAAACTGCGACGACGCTCTGCCCTACGCATTCAAATACCCCGAAATCTACGACGAGAATAAGGTGCACCCCTTATTGGTTACCAAAAAACACCGCATCGTCAGTGTCTCTTTCACCGACAGCGACGGCCTGCAATGGCAGGCAGACGACAAAGGCAACCTGCAAAGAACCGGTTAAGTGTAACGGTAACACAGATACGCCGATTTGCCGCCCAAACGCTTTCAGACGGCCTCCAAGCAAACAAAGACTGCTTACGGCCGTCTGAAAAAACAAAAAGGATTTCCGATGACCCAACCCCTCAAACCCGCCTACGACTACATCATCATCGGCGCGGGCAGCGCGGGCAACGTGCTGGCCGCACGCCTGACCGAAGACGAAAACGTGTCCGTGCTGCTCTTGGAAGCCGGCCTGCCCGACTACCGCCTCGACTTCCGCACCCAAATGCCCGCCGCGCTGGCGATGCCGCTGCAAGGCACCACCTACAACTGGGGCTACAAAACCGACCCCGAGCCGTTTATGAACAACCGCATCATGGATTGCGGGCGCGGCAAAGGTTTGGGCGGCTCGTCGCTGATTAACGGTATGTGCTATATCCGCGGCAACGCGCTCGATTTCGACCATTGGGCGCAAAAGCCCGGCCTGGCCAATTGGTCATATTCCGACTGCCTGCCTTATTTCAAAAAGGCAGAACACCGCGACGCAGGCGAAAACGCCTATCACGGCGGCAGCGGGCCGATACACGTTACCACCGCCAAAGCAGGTGTGAATCCCTTGTTTGAAGCCATGATTCAGGCAGGCGCGGATGCCGGCTACCCGCGTACCGACGATTTGAACGGCTACCAACAGGAAGGCTTCGGCCCGATGGACCGCTTCGTTACCCCCAACGGCCGCCGCGCCTCCACCGCCCGCGGTTATCTCGATATGGCGCGCCACCGCGAACGGCTCACCATTCTCACCGGCGCATTAACCGATGTGGTGCTGTTCGACGGCAAACGCGCACGCGGCGTGCGCTTCGAACACCAAGGCCGTCTGAAAACGGTTGAAGCG
>JBHALY010000254.1:0-9718 GCA_041827905.1 Neisseria dentiae | reverse complement strand
CTACCGTGTGTACGGCAGCGGCCATGCCGCGTCGGGGCTGTTTTTCAACCCGCAGAAACTGCTACTCGATCCCTATGCGAAAGCGGTGGCGGGCACGGCGCATTACCGCAACGAAGCCGAACTGGCATGGTTCCGTTACGATGATGCGCGCGACAATGCCGCCGTCGCACCAAAAAGCGTGGTAACGGGCGAGAGCGGGTTTGACTGGCAGGGCGATGCGTTCCCCGACGTGCCGTGGACAAAAACCGTGATTTACGAAGCCCATGTAAAAGGGCTGACCAAACTGGTGCCCGATTTACCGCACGCAGGCACTTATGCCGCGTTGGCCGACCAACAAGTGATAGGCCGTCTGAAAGATTTGGGCGTTACCGCGGTGGAGCTGCTGCCCGTGCACCTGCATCTCGACGAATACCACCTGCAAAAACGCGGTTTGGCCAATTATTGGGGCTATAACACCTATTCGCATTTCGCCGTCGAGCCGCGCTACGCCGCCGACCCGCAAGATGCCGCTAACGAATTGCGCCGCGCCGTCAAAGCCCTGCATGCGGCGGGCATCGAAGTGATTTTAGACGTGGTGTACAACCACACCGCCGAGCAGGATTTGGAAACGGGGCTGATGCTGTGCCAGCGCGGCATCGACAATCCGGCGTGGTATTGGATGAGCTGCAACGGCTACTGCAACTGGACGGGCTGCGGCAACACCCTGCAAGTGTCGCAAACCCACGTTACCCGCTGGGTGATGGACAGCCTGCGTTATTGGGTGGAAGAATTCCACATCGACGGCTTCCGCTTCGATTTGGGCGCGGTGCTGGGGCGCGAACCGGATTTCCACACGCACGGGCGCTTTTTCCAAGCCGTGGCGCAAGATCCGGTGCTGGTGGGGCGCAAACTGATTGCCGAGCCGTGGGACATCGGCGGCGAAGGCTACCGGCTGGGGCAGTTTCCCTATCCGTTTGCCGAATGGAACGACCGCTTCCGCGACGATATGCGCGCGTTTTGGGTGCACGAGAGCGGCAATCTCGGCGCGTTTGCCGAGCGGCTGGCCGGCTCTTCCGACATTTTCAGGCACAGCGGCAAACGCCCCTCGGCAGGCGTGAACTTTATCACCGCCCACGATGGTTTTACCCTGCGCGATTTGCTTAGCTACAACCACAAGCACAACGAAGCCAACGGCGAAGGCAACCGCGACGGCCACAGCCATAATTTGAGCTGGAACCACGGCGTCGAAGGCGAAACCCTGCAAGCGCAGGTGCTCGAAGCGCGCACCTATGCCGCCAAAGCCCTGCTCGCCTCGCTGCTGCTGGCCAACGGCACGCCCATGCTGCTGGGCGGCGACGAGTTCGGCAACAGCCAGCGCGGCAACAACAACGGTTATTGCCAGGATAACGAAACCACCTGGCTCGATTGGGCCGGCCGCGATGAAGATTTGGAACACTACGTGCAAAGCCTGCTGGCGCTGCGCCGCGAAATCGGCCTGTTGGGCGAAGACGCGTGGTGGGACACGGAGCGCGTGCGCTGGCTGGTTTCAGACGGCCGCGAAATGAACAGCCGCGATTGGGAAAACCGCGAAACCAAGTCGTTGCAGGTATTAATCGATAATAAGTGGCTGTTGGCGGTTAACGCCAAACGCAGCCCGCAAACATACGTCTTGCCGCAAGGAGAATGGGTTTGCCGCCTCGCACCGGCGCAGGCCCGGATTGACCACGCCAAATGTACCGTGCCGAATATGGGCATTTGGATTTTTTCACAAATTGGAGAAGCTTTATGAACGCCCACAAAGAGAAACCCCTGTCTTATGAGCCTGAACGTATTCTGCACAACACCGACATCGCCAAAAACACCCTCGTGCTGATTCTGGCCGGCGGCCGCGGTTCGCGCCTGTATGAAATGACCGACCGCCGTTCCAAACCCGCCGTTTATTTCGGCGGCAACTGGCGTATCATCGACTTCACTTTGTCGAACTGCCTCAATTCCAACCTGCTCAAAATCGGCGTGATTACTCAATACGAAGCCCACTCGCTGCTGCGCCACCTCCAGCACGCCTGGTCGTTTATGCCGCGCGAGCGCGGCCAGTTCGTCGATATGCTGCCCGCGCGCCAGCAGGTTGACGAAAGCATGTGGTACCGCGGCACCGCCGACGCCGTTTGGCAGAACGTGCTGATTATGAAAGAGCACTACAAACCCAAATACGTGCTGATTCTGGCCGGCGACCACATCTATAAAATGGACTATATGCAGATGCTGCGCGACCACATTTACAGCGGCGCCAAATGCACCGTGGGCTGTATCGAAGTGAAGCGCAACGAGGCCAAAGAGTTCGGCATTATGGCCGTGAACGAAAACCTCAAAGTGCAGGAATTCGTTGAAAAACCCGCCGATCCGCCCGCCATGCGCGAAAAACCCGACCACTCGCTCGCCTCGATGGGCATTTATGTGTTCGATGCCGACTATCTCTACAAAGCCCTTGAAGAGGAAGTGGTGAATGAAAACACCCACCACGATTTCGGTAAAGACGTAATTCCGCGCGCGCTCGAAGACGGCGTGCTCTATGCCCACCCGTTCGAGCGTTCGTGCATGGGGCGCAACGCCGAGGGCAGCATCTACTGGCGCGACGTCGGCACGCTCGACAGCTACTGGCGCGCCCATATGGACTTGGTAACCGAACACCCGCAGCTCAACCTGTTCGACCGCAACTGGCCGGTTATCGGCCTGCCCACACAGCCGATGCCGACCAAGTTTTTCTATAAAGACCGCAATTGCCGCACGCTCGACAACTCGCTCGTCAGCGGCGGCTGCCTGATTACCGATGCCCAAATCAGCTCGTCGGTGCTGTTCGACCGCGTAACCGTCAACGAAGATTCGGTGATTGATTCCGCCGTGATCCTGCCGGGCGTGTATATCGGCAGAAACTGCCATCTGAAAAACTGCATCATCGAACGTAACTGCGTGATTCCCGACGGCATGAAAATCGGCATCAACCCCGAAGAAGACGCCAAACGCTTCCGCATCAGCTCCAGCGGCGAAGTGGTGCTGGTTACGCCCGCGATGCTGGAAAGGCTGGCGTTGGAAGAAAAAACCAAAGCCGCCGTGCAGGAACAGGTGGAAAAAGGCGATTATTTGATTTAAACGGTTTTCAGACGGCCTTTAAACATTTAAAAGCATTAAGGCCGTCTGAAACCCCGCAAACCGATAAAACAGATTGCGCGCCGGCGGCAAGCAGGCCGTCTGAAAAAAATTTACCGCTTCACAGAATTATTTTTCATCGTTTATTGTTAACAGGACTTGCAATATGAAAATCCTCCACGCAACTTCCGAGTTGTATCCCCTCATCAAAACCGGCGGCCTGGCCGATGTGCTGGGATCGCTGCCGTTTGCGCAGAAAGCGCTGGGGCACGATGCGCGCGCGGTGCTGCCGTATTACCGCCATGTGCGCGATTTGCTGCCCGATGCCGCTTTGGTGGCCGAGCGCGACACCTTCGGCGGCCATATCTCCGTGCGTTACGCCGAATACAACGGTTTGGGGCTGTATCTGATCGACGCACCCCATCTTTACGACCGCCCCGGCAACCCCTACCACAACGAACATTATTTCGATTATGCCGACAATGTGATCCGCTTCGCCGTTTTGGGCTGGGCCGCCGCCGCGCTGGCCACCGGCCTCGACGAAGTGTGGGGCAAGGCCGATATCCTGCACGCGCACGACTGGCAGGCCGGCCTCGCGCCCGCCTACCTCAACGCATGGAACGCCTATATCAAAAGCGTGTTTACCATCCACAACATCGCCTATCAGGGCATGTTCCAATCGAAACACTTGGGCGAAGTCGGGCTGCCGTGGGAAATGTTCCATGTGGACGGCGTGGAGTTCCACGGCCAGATTTCGTTTTTGAAAGCCGGCCTGTTTTACGCCGACCACATCACCACCGTCAGCCCCACCTATGCCGACGAAATCACCCGCGAGCCGGCGGCCAACGGTATGTCGGGCCTGCTCTACACCCGCAAACAGGAAGGCCGCTTAAGCGGCGTGCTCAACGGTGTGGACGACAAGATTTGGAACCCGCAAACCGATACCGCGCTGGCCAAAACCTTCCACCCCAAAGCCATGCAGGGCAAAAAAGCCGATAAAAAGGCCGTGCAGACGTTTTTCGGCTTGAATGCCGACGACAAAGCCATGCTCACTGTGATGGTTTCGCGCCTCACGCCGCAGAAGGGCGCCGATTTCCTGCTCGAATCGCTGCACGAAAAACTGCCTGCCAACCCCGATTTGCAGTTTGCCCTCTTGGGCAGCGGCGCGCCCGAGATGGAGCAGGCATTTGTGCGGCTGGCCGAGCAATATCCGCAGCAGGTCGGCGTGTATATCGGCTATAACGAAGAGCTGGCGCACCAATTGATCGGCGGCGGCGACGTGATTTTAATCCCCAGCCGTTTCGAGCCTTGCGGCCTCACCCAGCTCTACGGCCTGAAATACGGCACGCTGCCTTTGGTGCGCCGCACCGGCGGGCTGGCCGACACCGTGGTGCAAACCGATGAAGAAACGCTGAAAAACAAAACCGCCACCGGCTTCGTGTTTGACGATCCGACCGCAGGCGCATTGGGCGGTGCGCTCGAAAACGCGCTTTCGCTGTGGCGCAAACCGCGCGCCTGGTCGCCGGTGCGCCGGCACGCGATGGCGCAGGATTTCGGCTGGCACAAAGCCGCCGAAAGCTACGATGCCTGCTACCGCAGCGTGTTATAGCGAATCCGCCCAATCTTTCACGAAGGCGTTGCTGCGCCTTGTATCGAAAGCAACTGGATTCGCTATAGATTGATTCTTCAAAAGAAAACAAAAAACAGCGCGCCGGTTGCCCGCTACCAACAGTTTCAATGTGAGATGGGTAGAATCGGCGCTTTAATAAAGGAAAACTTGTTGGAACGTTTCAGACGGCCTTACAATAATTCCGATACAACAATGATTTAAGTTTTAGGGCGTGTAGTCAGAGGGCTTGTGAAGCGTTTTTTTGAGAAAAAATCCGCAGATGCAAGGCAAAAAGCACAGCAAGATTGAACATCTTGCAAACATTTTAGCTTCGCAAGTCCGCTACGCTACCTAACGCAGCAGATGCGGGTTTTAACCAAAAATACCGCCGCAACGCTTTCTGACTACACGCCCTAGCATCCCAAAAGGTTTGATTTATGATTTCCAAACTCCCTCTGCCCGAATACGAATATGCAATGCCGAAACCCGACGCCGACTTCGTGCGCCGCGCCATTGTGTACAAACTGATTTTCATCTTGGGCGTTGATCCGCGCAACGCCACACCGCAAGAATGGCTCAACGCCGCCATGTTCGCCGCCCGCGACCTGGTTACCGAAAGTTTCCTGAAAACCCGCCGCAGCCACGAAGACCACGGCAAACGCACCGTTTACTATCTCTCGATGGAATTTCTGATGGGCCGCTCGTTTGTGAACTCGCTGATTAACGAAGGCGTTTACGACGTGTTTAACGAAGCTTTCGAGCAGTTGGGCTTGGATTTCGCCGATGTGTGCGAGCAGGAAGACGACCCCGGCCTCGGCAACGGCGGTCTCGGCCGCTTGGCCGCCTGCTTCCTCGATTCGCTGGCCACCCTGCGCATCCCCGCCGTCGGCTACGGCATCCGCTACCAATACGGTATGTTCAAACAGGAAATCGTTGACGGCCAGCAGGTTGAAAAACCCGATTTGTGGCTGGACCACGATATGCAGTGGCAGTTTGCCCGCCCGGCCAAACGCTATCCCGTATCGTTCGGCGGCAGGGTGTGCGGCAGCGGCAGCATCAAATATTGGGAGCCTGCCGAACACATCACCGCGCTGGCCTACGACGAAGTGATTCCCGGCTACGGCGGCAGCGTCGCCAACCCCCTGCGTCTGTGGACGGCGCACGCGGGCGACACTTTCGATTTGGCCAACTTCAACCAGGGCGACTATTTCGCCGCCATGCGCGAACAAACCCAAGACGAAAACATCTCGCGCGTGCTGTATCCCAACGATTCCACCGACACCGGCCGCGAACTGCGTCTGAAGCAGGAATATTTCTTGGTGTCGGCTTCGATTCAAGACATCATCGCCCGCCACAAATGCCGCTTCCACAACCTCAAAAACCTGGCCGACAAAGTGGTGATCCACCTTAACGACACCCACCCCGTGCTGGCGATTCCCGAGCTGATGCGCATTTTGGTTGACGAAGAAAGCATGGATTGGGAAGAAGCCTGGGGCATCAGCTGCCGCGTATTCTCCTACACCAACCACACACTGATGAGCGAAGCGCTGGAAACTTGGACGGTAGATTTGATGGGCCGCCTGCTGCCGCGCCATCTCGACATTATTTTCGAAATCAACGAGCAGTTTTTGGATGCCCTGCGCGCCATCGGCAAAACCGATCCGGACCTTATCCGCCGCGTTTCCATCATCGACGAAGAAAACGGCCGCCGCGTGCGCATGGCCTGGCTGGCAGTGGTAGGCTCACACCGCGTTAACGGCGTGGCCAAAATCCACTCCGATTTGATGAAAACCTCGATTTTCGCCGACTTCGCCAAAATCTTCCCCGACCGTTTCACCAACGTAACCAACGGCGTCACCCCCCGCCGCTGGATTGCCGTGGCCAACCGCCCGCTGACCAAGTTTTTGGATAAAAACCTCGGCGAGCAGGATTGGCGTCTGCATCTGGATCACCTCGCCAAACTCAACGAGTTGGTGGACGACCCCAAAGTGCAGGCAGAATTTGCCGAAGTGAAACAGGCCAACAAGCAGCGCCTGGCCGACTACATCGAAAAAGAGCTGGGCATCAAGGTTAACCCGCAGGCCATGTTCGACGTGCAGATCAAACGCATCCACGAATACAAGCGCCAAGCACTCAACGTGATGCACATTATCGACCGTTATAACAAGATCCTCGAAAACCCCGATGCCAACTGGCAGCCGCGCGTGTTTATCTTTGCTGGCAAAGCCGCTTCGGCCTATGTGGCTGCCAAGCGCATCATCCGCCTGATTAACGACGTGGCAAAAGTAGTCAACAACGACAAACGCATCCGCGACCTGATCAAAGTGGTGTTTATCCCCAACTACAGCGTGAGCCTGGCGCAGATTATCATTCCCGCCGCCGACCTGTCGGAGCAAATCTCGCTGGCCGGCACCGAGGCTTCCGGCACCGGCAACATGAAGTTCGCCCTCAACGGCGCGCTCACCATCGGCACGCTCGACGGCGCCAACGTAGAAATTCTCGAAAAAGTGGGCGAAGACAATATCTTCATCTTCGGCAACACCGTCGAGCAGGTGGAAACCCTGCGCCGCGAAGGCTACGATCCGTTTGTTTATCTCGAGCAAGACAGCGACCTGCGCCGCGTGATCAAACAAGTATCCACCGGCACCTTCTCGCCCGAAGAACATGGCCGTTACAGCAACGTGATGCACGGTTTCGGCGACTACTACCAACTTGCAGCCGATTTCCGCAGCTATATCGAAGCGCAGGAGCGTGCCGACAAGCATTACAGCGACCCCGCCAAATGGCGCCGTTCGGCTCTGATCAACATCGCCAATATGGGTTATTTCTCTTCCGACCGTTCGATTCAGGATTATTGCAAAAAAATCTGGTTTATCGACCCGCTCAGCGAAGAAGAGCTGCCGAGCGAAAACCCGTAAGGCAGGTTGGTTTGCAAACACAAAGCCGTCTGAAAAGTTTCAGACGGCTTTTTTTTATGTAAGCAGAAACCTTTGCAAAAATACCCTTAAGGCCGTCTGAAAGGCTTAAATCCCGTCATTCCCGCCCGCGCGGGGGTAGCGCAGCGGACTTGCGAAGCTAATGACGATAATCGGTTGTTTCAGACGGCCAAAGCGGATCTCACAAATATTTCAACCTTTCTGCTCCCGCTCGAATGATTCCAAAACCTGTTTCACCTCGGCGGCCTCTTTCAGCGTGCGGATGCGCGCGAACAAATCCTCCGCCTGCGGATAGGCGCGCTTCATCATGCCCAGCCATTGCTTCAGGCGGGCAACGGGATATTTGTTGTTGGCTTCTTTGGCGGTGCACAAATCGAAAAACAGATTGATCCAACCGGCGATTTCGGCGAAATCCGCTTCCCGTGCGCTGCCGCTTTGCTCGTATTGCTTAATCTGCCGCGCCAAATCGGGGCGCATCACTGCGCCGCGGCCGAGCATCACGCTGTTGCAGCCGCTCACGGTTTTGATGTCGAGATAGTCTTGCAGGGTAAACACGTCGCCGTTGGCGGTAACGGGCACGTTAACGGCATCACGGATTTTTCTCACCCATTCCCAATGTGCGGGCGGCTCATAACCTTCCACTTTGGTGCGTGCGTGCACGGTCAGGCCGCAGGCACCGCCTTCGGCAATGGCCTGCGCGCACTCAAGGGCGAGGGTTTTGTCTTCAAACCCTAAGCGCATTTTTGCGGTAAGCGGGATATGCGCAGGCAGGCTGTCGCGCAGGGTGCGCACGATGTGATGGATCAGCTCCGGCTCTTTCAGCAACACCGCGCCGCCTTTGTGTTTGTTGACGGTGGGGGCGGGACAGCCGAAATTAAGGTCGATTTTGCCGGCGCCGAAACGCACCGCTTCCAGCGCGTTGACCGCCATATTGGCCGCATCGCTGCCCAAAAGCTGCACCGTGCAGGGCACGCCTGCGGGGGTGAGGTTGCGGTTGGCGATTTCGGGGGCGTATTTCAGCCAGGTGGGGCGGGAATGCACGGTGTGTGTGATGCGCACGAACTCGCTCACGCATTCATCGAAGCCGCCGATGCGGGTTAACAGGTCGCGCATCACATCGTCAACCAAGCCCTGCATGGGCGCGAGAATAAGCTGCATATCGGAAGAGGCCGTCTGAAAAAAGCATATTGTAACGCTGCTGCGTGAATATGAAACCCAAAAAGCGGATAAATGCTTTCAGACGGCCTGAATCTGTGTGTCAAGATTGGGTATGACGGCGGTTGGGTATTTCAGACGGCATTCAGGGTATTTTTGCAAAGGTCTCGGCCTGAACGAATTTCGCCAAAGCCTCAAGCCGAAAAACAACAGCCGAAACTGGGTGCAGATTCGGCTGTTGTTTTAAAGAGAAGAAAATGTTTAAGCGGGGTGCATAAAGTTTTCAACTTCTTTCAGGCTGATTTCGGGGGTGGCGCCGTGATGCGATGCAACCAATGCGCCCAGCGCGCAGGCGAATGAAACGGCTTCCTGCGGCGGGGTGTTGTTCAGCAGCTTGTAGGTGAGGCCGGCCAAGAAGCTGTCGCCGGAGCCTACCGTGTCGGCCACTTTGACGCGGTAGCCGCAGTGGCGGTAAAACTCGCCGTTTTCAAAATAAATCGCGCCGTGGCTGCCGAGGGTAACACAGATGCGCGGCGTGCCGCTCAGTTTGGCGAGAAACTGGATATTTTGCTCGATGGAATTGTGTTTGGAGCCGTAGGCTTTCGACAATTCGTATAATTCGTCGTCGTTGAGTTTGACCAGGTCGGCTTTTTTCATCATTTCGAGCAGACGGCCGGTGTCGTAGTGCGGCGGGCGCAGGTTGACGTCGAAAATTTTGAATTTGGCTTGTTCCACCAATTGCTCGAGCGTTTTGCGGGAAACTTCGTCGCGGGTGGAAAGGCTGCCGTAGATGAAGGCGTCCGACTCGGCCACGCGTTGCAGGGCGGCTTCTTCCACTTGGATTCTGTCCCAAGCACAGGGGTAAACGATTTCGTAGGAAGCGCTGCCGCAGGCG
>JBHALY010000253.1:0-4037 GCA_041827905.1 Neisseria dentiae | reverse complement strand
CACGGCTTCAGCGTGCCCCATATCGCCCTGTTTGCCCGCCCCACCCCGCTGCCCACCGGCGCCGCCGGCTGGCTGGACACTTTCGCCGAACCGATGCTGCCCGCCATGAGCAGCACCGAGCGCACCACCGTGCTGGCCGAACCCGCCGCCACCGCCGAAACCCTGCTGCCGCACGAAAACGGCCAAACCATCGCCGACTACGTGCGCCTGAGGTTTGTGGCGGTTTACGGCGGGTAGCACCGGATAAGGCCGACGGAGTTTGCCGAATCTGCAAATAACCCCGCCATACCCGAAACAACCCGTCATACCCGGGTTTGGTCCAAGTATCTTCTTGATTTTTCTTAAGTAAATACAGATACCCGGGTCAAGCCCGGGTATGACGTGAATATTAATTGTTCAGGCCGTCTGAAAAAGTTTTCAGACGGCCTTTATAAACCACACACGCTTACCGGTTTCCGCCCTGCCTTATACCGTTAGGCATTACCGAAACGCCAAAAAGCCCTCTCCCCAACCCTCTCCCACGGGAGAGGGAGCTGATTGCGGATGGATTTCAGACGGCAGGCAGAATCAGGCGTTTGCCAAAACCCGCAAATGAAAACCCAACAGCCGCGGCACGCCCTCCCCCCGTGGGGGAGGGTTGGGGAGAGGGCAATAAGCCGCAAGGCTTGTTTTGTTTGGCAAACGGCGGCTGTTTTTTCAGACAGACATTGCTTGTTTAAGACGGCTTTTTGTTGGCCAAATCGGCTATCTTATCCAACAGGTTAACGATTTTATCCGAGGCCGTATCGTCTTCTCTGCCGTCGGCGGCCTGATGATGTTCTTGCGCCTGTGCCGACAGCAAACGGTTGCGGATTTGGGTAAAGGTTTCCTGCACATACCGGTCGGCTTTTTCAGGGTCGCCCATGCTGGCGGCGGCGTGTTGCGAGGCTTCGAGCAGGCCGCTGTACAGCTCGATTTGGTGTTTCATCATTGAGAAATGGCGCACTTCGTTGAGCAGGGCTTTTTGATGGCGCAACAAGGTGGTGGCAATCAAAATCATGGCAACCACGGGAAAGGTGTAGAACACCATATGCCAGTTGTTGGCAGGAAATTGTTTCGCATACCATATATAAATCGGGATGCCGAATAGCAGAAGCGATGCAGCTAGAAAAATCGTAATACCGGCTCTGCCGAACCATTTGGCGGATCGGCAATTACTTTCAATTTGGTTCTCCGTATTTGTTAAAGCGTTTGCTAATGATTTTTTGGCATCATCAATACGTTTGTTCAATCCTTCTTTTAACTTTTTATTTTGCTCTTGTAATTGTTGCAGTTGTGCTTCGATTTGCTGCTTGCTGGTCAGTGTTTCTTCCAGCTTTTGCTTTATCTCTTCTACTTGTCTGCCATTATCTTGAGTATTTTGTAGCTGTTTATTTAATTCATCAATTTCTTGTTCATATTGATGAATACTTTGTGTTAATTGAAATGTATCGGCAGAATTAGCAATGCCTAAAGCAATAGCTGTGCCTAACGAAGCTCCAAAATGTGCATCCCTAAAATTGGCTCCTTCATAATTGGCTTCTCTCAAGTTAGCCCTCTCCAGATTAGCCAATTCAAAACTTGCTCCTTTAAGGTTAGCTGATCCTAAATTGGCACCTTCAAGATTGGCACTTCGCAAATATGCCCTCTGTAAATTTGCTTCTATAAGGTTAGCTTCTCTAAGATTACCATATCCCAAATATGCTTCTTGAAAGTTGGCATTTTGAAGATTGGCTTTTTCAAAAGTTGAATCTTCACAATTAGCCCTTCGAAAATTTACACCTTGAAGGTTAGCTCCACGAAAATTTGCTCCTACGAGATCGGCTTCTTCGAGATTAATCTTTTCAAACTGAGCATTTTCAAAATTGGCTGAGCGAAGAAGAGCTTTTTTAAGATTCCAATTCACAATACTAATATCTTTAAGATTTGCCCCTCTAAGGTCGGCTTGTGTTCCTTCTTCCCCTCCGCTGTTAATCCATAAATTATGCTCTCGAAGGATTGTTGTAAATTCAGTTGTATTAAATTCAGTATCCATAATTTAATTCTTTTATTTAAATCAATTAAATATGCTATATTTTCCTAAAAAATCATAAGGATATTTAGTAGCTCACTATTAATATCCAATACCATATCAGATTTCAAATCTCCTCCAAATATTTCAAACCACCTCCAACTTCGCAAACTTGGTATCCAAATCCTTCACCCCTTCTTTGCCGAAATTAATCGTTAACCTGGCCGAATCGCCTTTGTCCACCGCGTCGATAATCACGCCGGTGCCGAATTTGGCGTGGCGCACGTTTTGGCCGATGCGGAAACCGTGGTATTGCTGGGGTAAATCATAAGTTTCGATGATGCGGTTTTTGGCTTTGGGCGCGTCGGTGAAGCTGTTGAAGCGCTGCGGGGCGGGCGAGAGGCGGTGGATGACTTCGGGCGGGATTTCTTCTACAAAGCGCGAAACGATGCCGAAATGGGTTTGGCCGTGCAGCAGGCGCTGTTGGGCCATGCTGATGTAGAGGCGTTTTTTGGCGCGGGTGATGGCAACGTACATCAGGCGGCGTTCTTCTTCGAGGCCGCCGCGCTCGGCGAGGCTGTATTCGCTGGGAAACAGCCCCTCTTCCATGCCGGTGAGGAAAACGGCGTCGAATTCCAGCCCTTTGGCGGCGTGTACGGTCATCATTTGCAGGGCTTCTTCGCCGGCGCCGGCCTGGTTTTCGCCGGATTCGAGGGCGGCGTTGCTTAAAAAGGCGAGAATGGGAAACAGCGGGCTTTCGGCGGCGTTGTCGGGCAGGATTTCGAAATTGCTTTCAGACGGCCTGAAGGCGACGGCGGCGTTGATCAGCTCGTCGAGGTTGTCGAGGCGGTCTTGGTGGTCGCCTTTTTGTGTTTGGTAGTATTCGACAAGGCCGCTGTCGCGGGTAACGGCGAGCATCATTTCTTGCAGGGATACGTTGGGAGCTTGGGCGCGCAGGCTGTCGATCAGGCGCACGAAGGCGGCGACTTTGGCGGCTTTGGCGCCCATGCCGCAGGCGGCCTGCCAGAGGGATATGCCCTGCTCTGCTGCTGCGGCCTGGATGTTTTCGATGGTGCGGATGCCGATGCCGCGCGGGGGGGTGTTGATCACGCGCAAAAGGGCGTTGTCGTCGTCGGGGTTGACGGCGAGACGCAGGTAGGCGAGCGCGTGTTTGATTTCCTGACGCTCGTAAAAGCGCAGGCCGCCGTAGATTTTGTAGGGAATGCCGGCGGCAAACAGGGCTTGTTCGATGATGCGCGATTGGGCGTTGCTGCGGTAGAGCACGGCCATGTGGTCGAGCCGCCAGCCTTCGCGTTGCAGGGATTTGGCTTCGTCGATGATGAATTGTGCTTCGTCGAAATCTATGGGCGCGGTGTAGAAGCGGATTTTGTCGCCGTTTTCGGCGTCGGTGCGCAGATTTTTGCCGAGCCGCTCGGCGTTGTTTTCGATTACGGCGTTGGCGGCGGCGAGGATGTGGCCGTCCGAACGGTAGTTTTGTTCGAGCTTAATCGGCTCTTCGATGTTGAATTCGCGCATCAGGGCGGTCATGTTGCCGACGTGGGCGCCGCGGAAGCGGTAGATGGATTGGTCGTCGTCGCCCACTGCGAACACGGCGGCGGTGTCGCCCGCCATTAATTTCAGCCAGGCGTATTGCAGTTTGTTGGTGTCTTGGAATTCGTCGACCAAAATATGGTTGAAGCGGTTTTGATAGTGGCGGCGCAAGATTTCGTTGGCTTGCAGCATTTCGTAGCTTCGCAGCATCAGCTCGGCAAAATCAACCACGCCTTCGCGGTTGCAGGTTTTATCGTATTCGGCGTAGCACTCGATCAGGCGTTGGGTGTGCGGGTCGGGCGCGGTGAGCTGCGATGCGCGCAGGCCGTTTTCTTTTTGGGCGTTGATAAAGCCTTGCAGCGAGCGTGGGGCGATGATTTCTTCGGCGATGTTGAGCTGCTTGAGCAGGCGTTTGATTAGGGCGAGCTGGTCGCCGCTGTCGAGAATCTGAAAGGTG
>JBHALY010000252.1:0-3485 GCA_041827905.1 Neisseria dentiae | reverse complement strand
CGGCAAAGTGGGCGTGGCGTTGGTAACATCCGGCCCCGGCGCCACCAATGCGCTTACCGGTATTGCCACGGCCTATTCGGATTCGATTCCGTTGGTGGTGATTACCGGCCAGGTGGGCACGCCCGCCATCGGCACCGATGCATTCCAAGAAGTGGATACCGTGGGCATCACCCGCCCGTGCGTGAAGCATAACTTCTTGGTAACCGACATCAACGAACTGGCCGTTACCATTAAAAAAGCATTCCAAATCGCCGCCAGCGGCCGCCCCGGCCCAGTGGTGGTGGATGTTCCCAAAGATGTTACCCAAGCGATGGCGAAATTCAGCTATCCGCAGGAAGACATCTTCATCCGCTCCTATCAGCCCGTTACGCAGGGCCATACCGGCCAAATCAAAAAAGCCGTGCAGATGCTCGCTTCGGCCAAGCGTCCGCTGGTGTATTTCGGCGGCGGCGTGGTGCTGGGCAATGCGCATCAGGAACTTATCGACTTCGTGCGCCTGACCGGCGCGCCGTGCACCGGCACGCTGATGGGCTTGGGCGCATATCCGGCCGGCGACCGCCAATATCTCGGTATGTTGGGTATGCACGGCACCTATGAGGCCAACCTGGCCATGCAAAATGCCGACGTGGTGGTGGCGGTTGGCGCGCGTTTCGACGACCGCGTGGTGTCGGTGCCTACCAAGTTCTTGGAAAAATCCAAAAAAATCATTCATATCGACATTGACCCTTCAAGCATCGCCAAGCGCGTGCGGGTGGACGTGCCGATTGTGGGCGATGTGAAAAACGTATTAACCGAAATGACTTGCTTGTGGAAAAAGCAAGAGCTGGTGATTACGCTCGCCGCCCTTGAAAAATGGTGGCAAACCCTCGAAGCATGGCGCAGCCGCAACTGTTTGTGGTTTGATAACGACGGCGAAATCATCAAACCGCAATATGTGGTGCAGAAGCTTGCCGAAGTTACCCAAAATTCGGCCATCATCACCTCGGATGTGGGCCAGCACCAAATATTTGCCGCGCAATATTATCCGTTCGAGCGCCCGCGCCAATGGCTCAACTCGGGCGGTTTGGGCACGATGGGTGTGGGTTTGCCCTATGCGATGGGCGCCAAACTGGCCGCGCCCGACCAAGATGTGTTCTGCATCACCGGCGAAGGCTCGATTCAGATGAATATCCAAGAGCTTTCCACCTGCTTCCAATACCGTATTCCGGTTAACATCGTTACCCTCAACAACGGTTATCTGGGCATGGTGCGCCAATGGCAGGAGCTTTATTACAGCAACCGGGAATCGGAAACCTATTTCGATTCGCTGCCCGATTTTGTGAAGCTTTCCGAAGCCTACGGCCACGTCGGTATCCGTGTGGAGAAGAAATCCGACGTAGAAGGCGCGTTGCGCGAAGCGGTACGGTTGAAAGACCGTTTGGTGTTCCTCGATTTCATTACCGACAAAAAGCAAAACGTGTTCCCGATGGTGGGCAACGGCAAAGGTTTGGACGAAATGGTGCTGCCGCCGCATATGCGCGAAACGCCCAAAGATTCCGATGTAAACGATGTGAAAGACCGTGATTACGACACAAGGAGCGTGCCATAATGCGACATATTTTATCTATCCTGATGGAAAACGAATCAGGCGCGATGAGCCGCGTGGTGGGCTTGTTTTCGGCTCGCGACTACAACATCGATTCATTGGCCGTGGCCGCCACCGAAGACAAAACCCTGTCGCGCATGACCATCGTAACCCACGGCGACGACACCGTGCTGGAGCAAATCACCAAACAGCTCAACAAACTGGTTGAAGTGGTGAAAGTGGTTGATTTGAACGAAAGCCGTTTCGTCGAGCGCGAGCTGATGCTGGTGAAACTGCGCGCGCTGGGCAAAGACCGCGACGAATTCCTGCGCCTGACCGAAATCTACCGCGGCAGCGTGGTGGACGTTACCGACAAAACCTACACCGTCGAAATCACCGGCTCCAGCGACAAACTGGATTCGTTTTTAGAAACCGTAGGCAAAACCGCGATTCTCGAAACCGTGCGCACCGGTGCCGCAGGCATCGGCAGGGGCGAGCGGATTTTGAGAATTTAAACAGGTATTTCAGACGGCCTAAGCGTGCAGATTCAAGGCCGTCTGAAAAAACACTAAGGAAGTTGCCATGCAAACCGTTAAAATTGCCGCCACCATTGTAGTCAAACCCGAACACCGCCAAGAGCTGCTCGGCGTGTTTCAGCAACTGGTATCGGCCAGCCGCCGAGAAGCAGGCAACCTGCGTTACGATCTGCACCAAGACATCGAAAACCCAAACCGCGTGGTGTTTTTCGAAATCTGGCAATCGCAGGCAGCGGTGGACGAGCACGGCCAAAGCGCGCATTTCCAGAACTTTCTCAAAGCCATCGAAGGCAAAACCGAAAGTGTGGACATCGTGCTGATGAGCGATATTTCCGACAACGCCAACCAATAACTTTTTCAAACATTCATCCCTATAAGGAAACAACATGCAAGTTTATTACGATAAAGACGCCGACCTGTCCCTTATCAAAGGCAAAACCGTAGCCATCATCGGTTACGGCTCGCAAGGCCACGCCCATGCCGCCAACCTGAAAGATTCGGGCGTGAACGTGGTGATCGGCCTGCGTCAGGGCGGTTCATGGAACAAGGCCGTAGCCGCCGGCCACGACGTGCGCAGCGTGGCTGATGCCACCAAAGCCGCCGACGTGGTGATGATTCTGCTGCCCGACGAAAACCAACCCGTTGTCTATAAAAACGAAATCGCCCCGCACCTGAAAGACGGCGCCGCTTTGGCATTCGCCCACGGCTTCAACATCCACTACAACCAAATCGTGCCGCCGAAAAACGTCGATGTGATTATGGTTGCCCCCAAAGGCCCCGGCCACACCGTGCGCAGCGAATACCTCAAAGGTGGCGGCGTGCCCACCCTGATTGCCGTTTACCAAGACAATTCCGGCAAAGCGCGCGACATCGCCCTCTCTTACGCCGCAGCCAACGGCGGCACCAAAGGCGGCGTGATTGAAACCAACTTCCGCGAAGAAACCGAAACCGACCTCTTTGGCGAGCAAGCCGTATTGTGCGGCGGCGCGGTAGAGCTGGTGAAATGCGGCTTCGAAACCTTGGTTGAAGCCGGTTACGCCCCCGAAATGGCCTACTTCGAGTGCCTGCACGAGCTGAAGCTGATTGTGGATTTGATGTATGAAGGAGGCATCGCCAACATGAACTATTCGATTTCCAACAATGCGGAATACGGCGAATACGTTACCGGCCCCGAAGTGATTACGCCGGCCACCAAAGAAGCGATGAAAAAAGCGCTCTACCGCATCCAAAGCGGCGAATACGCCAAAATGTTCATTCAGGAAGGCGCCGCCAACTACGCCAGCATGACCGCCCGCCGCCGTTTGAATGCTGACCACCAAATCGAAAAAGTGGGCGCACAACTGCGCAGCATGATGCCGTGGATTGCCAAAAACAAACTGGTTGAT
>JBHALY010000251.1:0-4601 GCA_041827905.1 Neisseria dentiae | reverse complement strand
GATTGTGGCCTTCGGAAAACTCAACGGCAAAATCAGCAGCAAACCGCTGCAACTGCCGCACAAACACAAGCTGAACCTGGCGGCTTTGGTAGTATCATTTTTGCTGCTACTTGGCTTTGTCGGTGCCGACGGCAGCTGGTTCGCCCTGATTCTAATGACCCTAATCGCGCTGGCATTCGGCTGGCATTTGGTGGCTTCTATCGGCGGCGCCGATATGCCGGTGGTGGTGTCCATACTCAACTCTTATTCGGGTTGTGCGGCTGCGGCGGCGGGCTTTATGCTCGGCAACGATTTGCTGATTGTTACCGGCGCGTTGGTAGGCTCGAGCGGCGCGATTCTGTCGTATATCATGTGTAAGGCCATGAACCGCTCGTTTATTTCGGTGATTGCCGGCGGCTTCGGCACCGACGGCACTTCCGCCGCCGCAGGCAGCGAAGAAGTGGGCGAATACCGCGAAGCCAAGCCCGCCGAAGTGGCCGAAATGCTGAAAAACGCCCACAGCGTTATCATCACTCCGGGCTACGGCATGGCGGTGGCGCAGGCGCAATATCCGGTGGCCGAAATCACCGAGCTTTTGCGTAAAAACGGCACCGAGGTGCGCTTCGGCATCCACCCCGTTGCCGGCCGCCTGCCCGGCCATATGAACGTGCTGCTGGCCGAGGCCAAAGTGCCTTACGACATCGTGTTGGAAATGGACGAAATCAACGACGATTTCCCCAACACCGACGTGGTGCTGGTAATCGGCGCCAACGATACGGTCAACCCCGCCGCACAAACCGACCCCAACTCGCCGATTGCCGGCATGCCGGTGTTGGAAGTGTGGAAAGCCAAAGAAGTGGTGGTGTTCAAACGCTCGATGAACACCGGCTACGCAGGCGTGCAAAACCCGCTCTTTTTCAACGAAAACAGCGTGATGTGCTTCGGCGATGCCAAAGCCACGGTAGATGAAATTCTGGCGGAGCTGAAGAAATAAAGGCCGTCTGAAAACCAAAATGCCTGTTTGAAACATATTTCAAACAGGCATTTTTTGTGGGTGTGTTTTTCAGACGGCCTGATGCTTTTATAGAAAGCGGGGGCGAATTGAATTACAATCGTCGCTGTTTTATTTCAAACCCAAACAGATTTTTGTGATGAATATTACCGCCCGTTTTGCCGCCGTGCTGTTATGCGCCGGTTTGCTTGCCGCTTGCAGCGAACAGCAGCAGGAAGCCGTTAAACAAACGGCTGCCGATTCTTTCCGCAATGAATTTACCGCCGCGTTTACCCAAGCCTGTTTGGAACGTATCCCCAAAGAGGCGGGCCTCTCCGCCGAGCTTGCGCAGAAAGTCTGCTCTTGCAGCGCCGAAAAAGCGGTGGAAACGGTTTCGGTTGCCGATATGCCCAAGCTGATTCAGGGCGATGCCGAATTAACCCGCAAGGCGATGGAGGCTGCCAAAGTGTGCAAAGACGAAGTGTTCGGCACCAAGGCCGCTTCTGCGGCTTCGGGCGCGAATTAAGATGCGCGGGCGGTTTAGGGAGTGTAGTCGGAAGGCTTGCGAAGCGGTTTTTTGAGGAAAAATCCGCAGATGCAAGGCAAAAAGCACAGCAAGATTGGACATCTTGCGAGCATTTTTAACGCCGCAGATGCGGATTTTAACCAAAAATACCGCCGCAACGCTTTCTGACTACACTCCCTATATGCCGTCTGAAAACACCAACCGGAGTGAGAACAACAATGACTACCTTATCCCAATTTATTCCGCAGCACCTGAAAAGCCACAACCTGCCCGAAGGTTTGGGCAGCGTGCTCGAAGCGATAGTGGCCGCCTGCGTACAGATTAACGGCCAAGTGCGGCAGGGCGCGCTGGCGGGCATTTTCGGCGAGGCCGGCACGGGCAACGTTCAGGGCGAAGACCAGAAAAAGCTCGATGTGATTGCCAACCAACTGTTAATCGATACGCTCAAAACCAACCCGAATGTGGCGGGTTTGGCCAGCGAAGAAGAAGACACTTTCGTGGCCTGCAACGAAAACGGCGGTTATTTGGTGCTGTTCGACCCGCTCGACGGTTCGTCCAACATCGATGTGAATATTTCGGTCGGCACGATTTTTTCGATTTTGGCCAAGCCCGAAGGCGCTTTGACAACCGCATCGTTCCTGCAAAAAGGCCGCGACCAGGCCGGCAGCGGCTATGTGCTTTACGGCCCGCAAACCCAGCTGGTGTTTACCCTGAAACACGGCGTATTTGTGTTTACGCTCGATGAAACCGGCAATTTCGTGCAAACCCTGGCCAACCCGCAGGTGCCGGCGCAAACCAAAGAGTTTGCGATTAATATGTCTAACCAACGCCATTGGTCTGCGCCCATGCAGCAATATATTGCCGAGCTGCTGGCGGGCGACACCGGCGTGCGCGGCAAAAACTACAATATGCGCTGGGTGGCTTCGATGGTGGCCGAAATCCACCGTATTCTAATGCGCGGCGGCGTGTTTATGTATCCGCAAGACGCGCGCGACCCGTCCAAGCCCGGCAAGCTGCGTCTGATGTATGAAGCCAATCCCTTGAGTTTGGTGTTGGAGCAGGCGGACGGCGCATCAGGCAACACCGTGCAGGCCATGCTCGATATTCAGCCCGAAGGTTTGCACCAGCGCGTTGCGGTGGTGATGGGCAGCCGCGAAGAAGTGGAATATGTGGGCAGGCTGCATCGGGCTTAAACCTGTGTGAATCGTAATGCCGTGAATGGGCGTTAAAACAAATAGGCCGTCTGAAAGGAACAATCTTTCAGACGGCCTGTTGTTTGACACATTCTTTTGAGCGGTGAAGAAGAGCAAAATGTCGGATTCGAGAATCTGGCCTACTGCTCTGAAAACGTTGGTATCCTGCCGTTCCCGTCTGCGCGGACAGCGCAGCGGGCTTGCGAATCAATGACGATATAGTAAATCCACTTAAGAAAAAGTACATACGTCATACTCGGGCTTGACCCGAGTATCTTTTTGAGCTTCGGAAATTTTTAGGAAACGGAGATACTCGGGTCAAGCCCGAGTATGACGAAACTGTTACTAAACAAGTGGTTTGACTGTAATCGGATGTTTCAGACGGCCTGAACGGGTTTTACAAAATTTTCGGGCTTATAAAGCCGTTTCCCAATGCAGCCCGCTTTTTGAGAACACTTGGGCGATTTCGTTGGTGGCGAGGTTGACCGAGGTGAGCTGGCCGCCCCACAGTGCACCGGTGTCGAGTGCGATTACGCGGTGGTCGTTAACGTAGCCGAGTGCCGACCAATGGCCGAACACGGTGGTGTGGCTCAGATGGCGGCGGTCGGCAGCCTCAAACCAGGGAATCAGGTTTTCGGGCATTTCGTCGGGGCGGCCTTTGAATTCGTAATCGAGTTTGTTTTTTTTGCGGGTAACGGCGCGCATTCTGGTGAACACGTTGGTGATCATGCGCAGGCGGTCGTAGCCTTCGAGTTTGTTTTTCCAGCGGCGCGGGCGGTCGCCGTACATATTGGCGAAATAGCCGCGTGCGTCGCCGCTTTGCAGTTCGGTTTCCACTTCGCGGGCGAGTCCGGCGGCTTTTTCGACGCTCCATTCGGGCAAAAGGCCGGCATGCACCAAAACATGGGTGTCGTTTTGCACCAGCAGGGGTTGGGCTTGCAGCCAGCCGAGCATTTTTTTGCTGTCGGGGTGTTCGAGCACGGAGGCGATGGTGTCGCCGCGTTTGATTCTGCCGAAACCGTAGGACACGGCCAACAGGTGCAGATCGTGGTTGCCGAGCACGGTTTGGATGCTGCTTTCGTGCTTCATGGCAAATTGCAGGGCTTCGAGCGATTTGGGGCCGCGGTTGACGATGTCGCCGGTGAGCCAGAGGGTGTCGGTGCCGTGGTTGAAGCCGATGGTGGCGAGCAGGGCGGTGAATTCGTCGTAACAGCCTTGGATGTCGCCGATTGCGTAGTGTGCCATTGTGTGTGGATCCGTTTTGTTTTTATGGCGCGGGAGGCCGTCTGAAAACTTTTCAGACGGCCTTTATGCTTTTACTAAAATTTTGTTTGTGAATCAGTAGTCGTTCAATACCAGCACGGCTTCCGCCTCAACCTGTACGCCTTTGGGCAGGGCGGCAACGCCGACGGCGGCGCGGGCGGGGTAGGGCTGGCTGAAATATTCTGCCATCACTTCGTTGAAAACGGCAAAATTGTTTAAGTCGGTGAGATAGGCGTTGACTTTGACGATGTCGTCGAGCGTGCCGCCTGCGGCCTGCGCCACGGCTTGCAGGTTTTTGAACACTTGGTGCGCTTCGGCGCGGAAGTCGCCGTTGCCGACTACGGTCATGGTGGCGGGATCGAGCGGAATCTGGCCGCTCATGTAAACGGTGTCGCCCGCGCGCACGGCCTGGCTGTATGCGCCGATGGCGGCAGGTGCGTTGTCGGTGTGGATAATGGCTTTCATGCGGGTGCCTTTGCGATAGAAATAAAACCCGAATTATCTGATAAATCGGCTTGTTTTTCCAGCCGCCTTTTCAGACGGCCTATGGTGTTTTGGTGTAGGTTCTGCGCAAAGCACGGCCGGGCTTAACGGAAAAACACGGCCGAAGGCGGGGCTTGGCGGGGTGAGAGCAGGGTAACGGCGCGGT
>JBHALY010000250.1:0-5656 GCA_041827905.1 Neisseria dentiae | reverse complement strand
TGCTGCATATCAAGCACTTAAACCGCAAACACACGGTTGCATAAAAATAAAACGGCTATTGTATCAACGAAGCATACAGGCCGTCTGAAAAGATTTGTTTCAGACGGCCTGTTTCCGTTTAACCCGAAAAACCGCCGAACTCCCGCACAAACTTCCCATGCCGTCTGAAAAACCTTAAAATACCGTCTTCTATAATAAACGTCTTAAATCACTATTATGCCCATCTGCGTCTGCCCCCACTGCAAAGCACGGCTTGCCGTTAAAGATACCCAACTGAATCTGGCGCAAGGTTTTGTGGTCTGCACCAAATGCGAAGGCCTGTTCCAAGCCAAGCACCACATCAGCAACACCCCGCACAAAGCCTCGCCCGAGCAGCTGCCCGGCGCCGCCACCGACACCAAACTGGTGCGCTCCATCGGCCCCGCCGTGCGCAACCACAAGGCCTTGTCGAAAAACGAAATCGCCGACCTGCTCGACAGCATGATTCCCGCCGAAGCCAAAAACAAGCCCGCCGCCAAAGCGCAGGCCGCCGCAGCCAACACCGCCGAGCCTGCAAAAGACGGCTTTAACTGGACTTTGGCCGCACTCACCGCGCTCACCGTGCTGATCATGCAGCTTTTTTATTTGATATTAATGCTTTGAGATGACCGCCCCTGTTGATTTTATCCGCGACTTCCGGGAAGCCGCCCCCTATATCCACTACCTGCGCGGCAAAACGCTGGTAATCGGCATCGCGGGCAGCCTGCTCTCCGGCTCCACCCTCCAAACGCTCGCCGCCGATTTAAACCTGCTCGCCAGCCTCGGCGTGCGCCTGGTTGTGGTACACGGTTCGCGCACACAAATCAACACTCTGGCAGAAGCGCACGGCCTCACCCCGCAATACCACAACGGCCGCCGCATCACCGACGAAACCACCCTCGCCCACGCCAAACAGGCCTGCGGCATGGTGCGCAGCGACATCGAAGCCGCCCTTTCGTTCGGCCTCTCCCAAACCCCGCTGCGCGGCAAGCCCCTGAGTATTGCCGGCGGCAACTTCGTTTCCGCCCGCCCGCTCGGCATCATCGACGGTATCGACATGGGCTACACCGGCATCGTGCGCAAAATCGACACCGAAGCCGTGCGCCAGCGCCTCAACGACGGCGCCCTGGTGCTCATCAGCCCGCTCGGCCACTCGCTCAGCGGCAAAACCTTCAACCTCAGCATGGGCGACATCGCCGAAGCCGCCGCCGTTGCCCTTCAAGCCGAAAAACTGGTTTATCTGGTTGAACAGGAAGGCATTTTAAACGAGCACGGGCAGGTGTTGCCCAACCTTTCCGGCCAAGAGGCCCGCGCCCTGCTGGCCGGCGGCCGCATTCAGAACAACCAGCAAAGGCTGCTGCAATCGGCCGTAAACGCCGTGGAAAACGGCGTGCAGCGCACCCAGATTCTCAGCGGACGCCAAAACGGCAGCCTGATTGCCGAACTGTTTACCCGCCACGGCGTCGGCACTTCCGTGGCGCGCAACGCCTTTATGAACATCCGGCAGGCGCAAACCGGCGACATTCCCGACATCACCGCCCTTATCCGCCCGCTCGAAGAGCAGGGTATTCTGCTGCGCCGCAGCCGCGAATACCTTGAAAACCACATCGGCGAGTTTTCCGTGTTGGAACACGACCGCCGCATTTACGGCTGCGTCGCCCTCAAAACCTTTGCCGACCCCGACATCGGCGAACTGGCCTGCCTGGTGGTCTCCCCCGAAGCGCAAGACAGCGGCTACGGCGAACTGTTGCTCGAACATCTGCTCGGGCAGGCCCGCAGCCGCAACATCCGCACCCTCTACGCCCTTTCCACCCACACCGGCGAATGGTTTCTCGAACGCGGCTTTCAAACGGCACCATCCGAAGCCCTCCCGCCCGAACGCCTGAGCGAATACCACGAAAACGGGCGCAAATCGAAAGTTTTTGCGTATAACGTGGGCGCAAACGGTTGAGGCCGAGAGCTTGGCAAAACTGTTTGAATAATCCAACAAACATTCATTTGCCGTCATTTCCGCGCAGGCGGGAATCCAGAGGTTTGGGTTTGCTGTAATCCCAAATATTCCTGAAAATCCGAAATCTGGATTCCCGCCTGCGCGGAAATGACGACATAGAAGTGTTATCGGGCGTTGAGATAATTTTGCAAAGATTCAGGCCGTCTGAAAATCATTTTTCAGACGGCCTGAATCTTTAAAACCCGCACCGGTATTTTACCCAATCAGCTTTCCGCCGCCATTTGCGCAAACACCTTGCGCGCCGCCGCCACGGTTTCTTCCACCAATTCGGGCGTGTGCGCGGCCGACATAAAGCAGGCTTCGTAGGCGGAGGGGCCGAATGCCGCACCGTTGTCGAGCATACCGTGGAAGAATTTTTTGAAGCCGTCGGTATTGGAAGCGGCCATATCGGCGTAGCTCTGCGGCAGGCCGTCTGAAAAATACAGGCCGAACATGCCGCCGATGTAGTCGGCGCTGAACGTGATGCCGGCTTCGCGGGCGGCGGCTTGGAAGCCTTCGGTTAACTGCCGGTTGAGCGCAGACAGGTTTTCATAAAAGCCTTCGCGTTGGATGATTTCCAGCGTTTTGAGGCCGGCGGCCACGGCCACGGGGTTGCCCGACAAGGTGCCGGCCTGATACACGCCGCCGAGCGGGGAAATGCAGGCCATGATGTCTTTGCGGCCGCCGAACGCCGCCAGCGGCATGCCGCCGCCGATAACTTTGCCCATCGTGGTCAAATCGGGTTTGACGCCGTGCAGCGACTGCGCGCCGCCGAGCGCGACGCGGAAGCCCGTCATCACTTCGTCGTAAATCAGCACCGCGCCGTGCTGTTCGGTGAGCGCGCGCAAAGACCTGATAAAGTTTTCAGACGGCCTCACCAAGTTCATATTGCCGGCAAACGGCTCCAAAATCACGCAGGCGATTTCGCCGCCTATTCGGGCGAAGGTTTCTTCCAATTGCGCCACATTGTTGTATTCCAGCACCAGCGTGTGTTGGGTGAAATCCGCGGGCACGCCGGCGGAGCTGGGGTTGCCGAAGGTAAGCAGGCCGCTGCCGGCTTTAACCAGCAGGCTGTCGGAATGGCCATGGTAGCAGCCCTCGAACTTGATGATTTTGTCGCGGCCGGTGAAACCGCGTGCCAACCGGATGGCGCTCATGGTGGCCTCGGTGCCGGAGCTGACCAGACGCACCTGCTCGACGCTGGGCACGAGTTTGGTGATTTCTTCGGCCATCACGATTTCGCCTTCGGTAGGCGCACCGAACGACAAACCGCCCAGCGCCGCTTCGCGCACAGCTTCCACCACTTCGGGGTGGGCGTGGCCGACGATGGCAGGCCCCCACGAGCCGACATAATCGATATAGCGCGTGCCGTTTTCGTCCCACACATAAGCGCCTTGGGCTTTTTTGATAAAGCGCGGCACGCCGCCGACGCTGCCGAATGCGCGCACGGGCGAATTCACGCCGCCGGGAATGATGTTTTTGGCACGGTTGAATAATTGTTCGTTGCGGTTCATGGGGCATCCTTGCTGAATATAATGGCTGCGTTTCAGACGGCCTCGGAAGGGAATGCCGTCTGAAAAAATAGAAAGCCGTATTTTAGCAGTTTCAGGGCGTGTAGTCAGAAGGCTTGCGAAGCGGTTTTTTGAGGAAAAATCCGCAGATGCAAGGCAAAAAGCACAGCAAGATTGAACATCTTGCGAGCATTTGTAACGCCGCAGATGCGGATTTTAACCAAAAATACCGCCGCAACGCCTTCTGACTACACGCCCTAGAGCACGCCGTTTCAAACGGCCGGATATGGTATATTTCAGACGGCCTTCCAACCAACCGCACCCGATTTTTTTATGGATACACTCAACCAACTCAACCACGGCATCCGCCAAAGCCTCAGCCACTACGAAGCCATGACCAACAGCGTGCAGGGCATGATAGAAGCCTTTTGGCTGCGCGTACCTTATCTGGTGGTGGCCTTGCTGGCGTTTATCTTGTTTTGGCTGGCGGCCAGGCTGTTTAAAACTTTGTCGGTGAAGCTCTTGTCGCGCCGCCTGAGCAACCGCATGAACCTGCTTTTGGTGTTGCAGCGCATCGGCAGCGCGCTGATTATTTTCGGCGGCTTTCTGGTGGCGATGATGATCGCCATTCCCGATTTCACGCCCGCGCAGCTTATCAGCACGCTCGGCATCGGCTCGGTGGCCGTCGGCTTTGCCTTTAAAGACATTTTCCAAAACCTGCTGTCGGGCATTCTGCTGCTGCTCAACGAACCGTTTAAAATCGGCGACCGCATTATTTCGGGCACGTTTGAGGGCGAAGTGGAAAACATCGAGATCCGCGCCACCACGCTGCGCACCTACGACGGCAGGCGCATCGTTATCCCCAATTCGCAGCTCTTTACTTCGCCCGTTACCGTTAACACACGCGGCGGCCTGTACCGCCAAAGTACCGTGCTGACCCTGCCTGCCGATTTGAACGCCGATGCGGTGAAGCAACAGATTATCCGCACGCTGCAACAACAGTGCGGCGACATCGTTTCCCAGCCCGAAATCGCCGTTACCGCGCTTTCCGACACCGCCAGCACGCTCGAATTGCGCTGGTGGGCGCAAGGGCACACCGACAACAACCTGATTCTCGACCGCGTGTTGTCGTGCGTGCAGCCGCTGCTGGCGCAGGACGACAAGCAAAGCGGGGAGGAAAACGGTGCGTAAACCGGCTGTGTATTGGCTCAGGCAGGCGTTTCAGACGGCCTTGTTGGTGATGCTGGTGTCGCTGGCCGTCGATTGGTGGCGCAAACCCGCCGAACCGCAGCGGTTTGCTAGCTTGCCTTTAGCCACCTTAAACGGCGGGCAGACTTCTTTGGCGGCGCTCAGCCACGGGCGTACCGCTGTTGTGTATTTTTGGGGAAGCTGGTGCGGCATCTGCAAACACACCTCCCCCGCCGTACAGCGCCTGCACGAAGCGGGCGTGCCCGTGTTGGGCGTGGCGTTGCAATCGGGCGGTGCGGAGGAATTGGCCGCCTATATGCGGGCGCACGGTTTGTCGTTCGACACGGTTAACGACCCGCAGGAGGAAATATCGCGGCAGTGGCAGGTGGCGGTTACGCCGACGGTGGTGTTGGTGAAAAACGGCAAAACGGTGCACAGCACCACCGGCATCGGCAGCTATTGGGGCCTGCGCGGGCGCGTTTGGCTGGCGGACAGGGTGTATTGAAACGGATAGATATGGTTTTCAGACGGCCGGATTTGTTCCGTCATACTTCCATAACAAAAAAATACTCGGGCTTGGCCCGAGTATGACGTAAGTGTTTTGCAAAGAAACTGCGATGTGTGCCGCGCTGTATTTGAAAAACCGGCACAACGCCCTCAACGATATGCCCTAAGCCTTCACCCAGTTTTTCGCCGCATCCATATCCGCCCAAATCTGGTGCTTCAAATCTTCGATATTGTCGAATTTTTTTTCGTCGCGCAGTTTGTGCAAAAAGCGCACGTTCAAACGTTGGCCGTAGAGGTTTCCCTGAAAATCAAACAGATGCACTTCGAGCTTTTGGCGGCGCGATTTCGACACGCTGGGGTTGAAGCCGAAGCTGGCCACGCCGCGGCGTTTGCCGAAGCTGCCTTCTGCCTCCACCACAAACACGCCGCTCAAGGGATAGTT
>JBHALY010000249.1:0-7722 GCA_041827905.1 Neisseria dentiae | reverse complement strand
GCCCGGTTTTTCTGGTGGGAATACATGCTGGTAAGCGGCACGTCTTGGTTGAGGGTGTAAACGGCCATTTCAAACGCGGTGAAGTGGGGGTAGAGCAGAATCACTTTTTCGCCCGCTGCCAGCGCGTCGTCAAGATGGTGTTTGTCTTGATAGCGAACGAAGCGGCGCAGGCGTTCGGCGGGGGCATACCAATAAAGTCCGTATTCGAACATCAGTTTGGCCATGTGTTGGAAATGGCGTTTCAGCACGGCGGTGCGTTCGGTTTCGCTCCACTCGGGAAAGCATTTCCGTAAATTGGTTTCGCCCACTTTGCGGCGCGGTTTGACGGCGTAATAAGCCAAAAAGCCGATAAAGTCGGCCAGTTTGTGAATCAGACAAAACGGCAGCAGTTGAATTAAATATAAGATAAAGAAAGCGAATTTCATTTGTCGGCTGTCGGGTTGGGCGGGTGGCCGTATTATAGACGCGAACGCTGCTTTTTTATACAAACCTTTTCGGGTTGGGCAGGGTTATTGAGCAGCATGGCGGGTCGGCGTTCAAATACGGGCTTCCGGTTTTCAGACGGCCTGAGCAGATTTTGTTAAGGTCTCGGTTTGTTATCATCATGAATCAACTTAAAGAAAAATTGCATTTATCATGATTTGGCTTGGCCCAAGTATGACGGAGCGGTTACTCAGTAAATGGTTTAACTATAAAACGGTGTTTGGGCAATTCTGCCGATAGGCTACAATAAGCTCCGCATTTTTTGTTAAGCGTTTTGAGATGAAAACTTTTTCCGCCCTGCTGCTGTTTTGCGCCGCCGCCCATGCCCACGCCGCCCACGGCTTGGCTTTGGGGCAGCCTGTGCTGCACCCTGCCGGCTTCAAATCGTTCAACTATGTGAATCCCGATGCGCCCAAAGGCGGCACGTTCACGCTGCCCGCACCGGGCGGCTTCGATACGCTCAACCCGTTTACGCTCAAAGGCGACCATGAGGCGGGCACCGTTATGCTCACGCTCGACACGCTGGCCGAAAAAGGCAAAGACGAGCCGTTTGCCATGTACGGCCTGTTGGCGGAAGACATCTCTCCCGCTTCAGACGGCCTTTCCGTAACCTTCAAACTCAACCCCAAAGCACGCTTTCACAACGGCGACCCCGTGCTGGCCAAAGACGTGGCCGCCTCGTTCAACACCCTCACCCGCGACAAAGCCGCCGCGCCCATGTACCGTTTTTATTGGGCCGACGTGGCGCGTGTAGAAACCCCTGATGCGCGCACGGCGGTGTTCCGCTTCAAAAAGCGCAACGCCGAACTGCACATGACTTTGGGCGAACTGCCCGTGTTTTCGCATAAAAGCTATGCCAAAGGCCTCGCCGCCGCAGCCAACACCCCGCCTATCGGCTCCGGCCCCTACCGCCTGCACAAAACCGACGCAGGCCGCCTGAGCGAATTCGTGCGCGACAAAAACTATTGGGCGCAAAACCTGCCCGTGCGCAAAGGCATGTATAACTTCGACACCGTGCGCTTCAAATACTACAAAGACGACAGCGTGCGCATCGAAGGCATCAAAGGCGGGCAATACGATTTCGTGCAGGAAAACATCGCCCGCAACTGGGCGCGCGCCTATCCCGACGCTGTGTTGGCGAAACGCAAACTGCACAAACACGAATGGCGGCACAACAACACCGCCGGCATGCAGGGTTTCGTGATGAACCTGCGCCGCAAGCCTTTCGACGATATCCGCGTGCGGCAGGCACTGGTGGAAAGTTTCGATTTTGAAAACACCAACACACGTCTGTTTTACAGCACCTACCGACGCAGCAACAGCTTCTTCACCAACGGCGAAACTGCCGCACGCGGCAAACCTGCCGGTGCAGAATTGGCCTTGCTCAACGGCGTGAAACAGCATCTGCCCGCCGCCGTGTTCACCCAAAACGTGCCCGAACCGCCCAAAACCGACCCAGTGCTCGGCGTGCGCCCCAATCTGCTCAAAGCCCGCGCCCTGCTCGAACAGGCAGGCTACCGCTACCGCAACGGCATCTTGGTCAGCCCGCAGGGCAAACCGCTGGTGATTGAGTTTCTCAGCCCCAACAAAACCTATGAGCGCGTAACCGCAAAATGGCGCAACGATTTGGCCAAAATCGGCGTGCTGATGAATGTGCGCGTGGCCGACCCCGCCGTTTACCAAAAGCGGCTCAACAGTTTTGATTTCGACATGACCATCACGGTGTACGCCAACAGCGAAAGCCCCGGCAACGAACAGTTCGACTACTTCAGCTGCACCGCCGCCAAAACCGACGGCAGCCGCAACTGGGCTGGCGTGTGCAACCCCGCCGTAGAAGCCCTGCTCAAACATTTCGAGAGCTTCACCAACCGTGCCGAATTGGTGGCCGCTTCCCGCGCGCTCGACCGCGTCTTGCGCCACCAATACATCATCGTGCCCAACTGGTATGCCGACCGCCACCGCGTGGTGTACCGCGACACATTGGGCATACCCGAGCGCCGTCCCAAATACTATTCCCCCGTAGAGTGGGCGCTGAGCACGGGCTGGGTGAAACGGTAGCCGGTGATAAAAGGTTCAGGCCGTCTGAAAACCGCCGATGGATTCTTTGTGATATTCAGACGGCCTTACCTTAACTTGATACAAAACAAAAAGCCTTTGCGGCCAAGCAACTTAAAAATACCCATAGCGGTCTATCTGATATAAACTGAAAACACAAACCGCCCCAAAAAAGCAGACCAACCGTTACCACAAACCGAGGAGGTGCATCATGTATCAACGTATTCTGGTTCCCGTAGACGACAGCACAGCAGCCCTGCATGCCCTGAAAGAAGCCTGCCAACTGGCCAAACAGCTTGATGCCGCCATTTTGGCCGTACACGTGGTGGACGTTGCCCAGTTTGATTGGGGCGCGCCGACCTTTAACGATGCCGCCGCCTTGCGCAAAGCCGTGGAAGCCACCGGCGTTAAAGTGCTCGAAAAAAGCCAAGCCGAGCTGGAAGCCGCAGGCGTGCGCTACGACAGCCTGATTATGGAAAGTGCGGGCGACAAAATAGCCGATTTGTTAATCGAACAGGCCGAAGCGGAAAACTGCGACTTAATCGTGATGGGCACACACGGCTTTTCCGGCCTGATGCACCTGCTGATGGGTTCCGTTGCCGAGGGCGTGGTACGCAAATCCGACGTGCCGGTGCTGCTGGTGCGCCGAAAAGACGATTAAACGTTTGAACCGCAGAAGGTTTCGCGTTTGAAAACACAGATAGGGCTTTGCAAAATCCCTTGATAAAACAGCCGGTGTTGTTTAATGCAACACCGGCTGTTTGGTATCTTGATTATTTAACGGATTGAGACCTTTGCAAAACCCAGAAAAAGTTTAAACCCCGTCATTCCCACCTGCGCGGGAATGACGGGGTTTAAGCATTTCAGACGGCCTCAAGATAGTTTTACAAAGGTCTCAGGCCGTCTGAAACACCTGCCTGTTGTTATTCCGGCCTGCGCAAGACAACACTGCGTGCTTGAGATGCTGTTATTCCCTAGCTGCGTAGCTTCCAGCCCGACTTCAAAATGCCCAACACCAACACAGCCAGCCCGACGGTAAATCCGCCGACCACGGCGAAAGACAGCCACGGCGAAGTGTCGCTTACCCCGAAAAAGCCGTAGCGGAAGCCGTCGATCATATAAAAAACCGGATTCAGGTGGCTCACGCCGCGCCAAAATTCGGGCAGGCTGTTGATCGAATAAAATACACCCGATAAAAACGTGAGCGGCATAATCAGAAAGTTTTGAAACACTGCCAATTGGTCGAATTTTTCGGCCACAATGCCCGCCAACAGCCCCAACATGCCCATAATCATGCAGCCCAGCAGCGCGAAAGCGAATATCCACGCCGTATTGTGCGGCATCGGCAGGCCGAACGGGGCGGTAACGGCAATCACTCCGGCGCCGACCAGCAAACCGCGCACCACCGATGCGCCGACATAGGCCGAGAAAAAGGCCGAGGTGGAAATGGGCGGCAGCAGGATAAACACCAAATTGCCGGTGATGCGCGATTGGATCAGGCTGCTGGAGGCGTTGGCAAAAGCGTTCTGCGTCATGCTCATCATCGCCAGGCCGGGAATCAGAAAGGTGTGATACGGCACATCGGGCAGGGCTTCCACATATCTGCCGACGGCGTGCGAGAAAATCAGTTGGTAGAGCAGCGCGGTCAGCATCGGGGCAGCTACGGTTTGTATGCCTACCCGCCAAAAGCGCAGAATTTCTTTTTTAAACAGAGTGGAAAATCCGGTCATTTCGGTATGCGGTATGGTAGTGGTTGGAGGCCGTCTGAAAGTATAGGCGGATGTTTCAGACGGCCTGAACTATATTTATCGGGTTAAGAATGATACGGCGTCGGGCTGTCGGGTTGCCGTTTCGTGTTTTAAGTCAGTTCTTCGCTATATCAAACAGTAAACGTTAAGTTGCTTTCGGAAGCAAAACGGCTGCTCTGAAAGGCAGCCGTTTGCGATTTGCATATGCCGGTTTTCAGGCGGCCTGGGTTTCTACGAAGCTCACGCCGTTTAGCTGCGATGCCAGCACGGCATTGCGCAGTGCCGACAGGGCTTTGGGGCGCACGAAGTTGCGGCGGTAGGCCAATACCACGCGGCGGTGCGGGGCGCTGCCCTCAAACGGAATGATGCTGAACAGCATATGATCGTTTTCGGTGAGGGCGGTGGCGGGCAGCACGCTGATGGAAAGGCCGCTGGCAACCATGTGGCGGATGGTGTTGATGGAGCTGCCTTGCAGGGTGTTGGTCAGCCCCTGTATTTTTTGGCGGGAGGCAAGCTCGGAGCAGCTTGCCAAAACCTGATCGCGCATACAGTTGCCTTCGGTGAGCAGCAGCACCTGTTCTTCGGCCAGCATGGCGGGGGTAACGGTGTCGAGCTCTTCGAAATGGTGCCCTTTGGGTACGATCACGAAAAAAGGCTCGTCGTATAACGGCTCGGTAACGATGCCCGGTTCGTGATAAGGCTCGGCCACGATAATGGCGTCCAAATCGCCGCGCTTGAGGGATTCGGTGAGAATCTGGGTATAGTTTTCTTCAAGCATCAGCGGCATATTCGGCGCGCTCTGGCGCAACGACATAATCAGTTTGGGCAGCAGATAGGGGGCAACGGTGAAAATCAGGCCGAGTTTGAACGCGCCGTCCAATTCGTTCTGCTCTTCGTTGGCCAGATGCTTGATCAAATCGGCCTCTTCCAACACGCGGCGGGCTTGGGCGATGATACGCTCGCCCGCTTCGGTGGTGATGATGTCGTTGCTGCTCCGGTCAAACAGCGATACGGCCAGTTCTTCTTCCAATTTTTTAATGGCAATCGAAAGGGTGGGCTGGCTGACGAAGCAGCGGCGGGCGGCGCGCCCGAAATGGCGCTCCTGCGCCACTGCAACGATGTAACGCAATTCGGTTAAGGTCATGCTTCTTCGGCCTTTTTCTGCTCCGGCAAGGTAATGTTCAGTTCAAGCACGTCCAAGCCGTTTTGTTTTTCTTGGGAAATGCGGATGTCTTCCAAAGATACATGCACATATTTAGACAACACTTCCAGCAGCTCTTTTTGCAGGGTGGGCAGGTAGTCGGGTGCCTGCTCTTTGGCACGCTCTTGGGCGATGATGATCTGCAGGCGGTCGCGCGCAACGGCGGCGGTTTTGTTTTTTCTGCCGAACAGTAAATCAATCAATGACATGATCAACCTCCGAACAGGCGTTTGAAGAAGCCTTTTTTCTCGGCTTCCAGATAACGCATTTCGCGGTTTTCGCCTAACAGGCGGGATACCACGTCTTTATAGGCTTCGGCGGCGGCCACGTCGTTTTGGTGGATAACGGGGGCGCCGGAGTTGGAAGCCTGCAATACGTTTTGCGATTCGGGAATCACACCGATAAGCGGAATGCGCAGAATGTCGCAGATATCTTGCACCGACAGCATTTCGCCTTTTTCGACGCGCTCGGGCGAGTAGCGGGTGATCAGCAGGTGCTCTTTCACGGTTTCGCCTTTTTCGGCTTTGAGCGATTTGCTTTGCAGAATGCCCAAGATGCGGTCGGAGTCGCGCACGCTGGACACTTCGGGGTTGGTGGTGATGATGGCTTCGTCGGCGTAATACAGGGCCATTAGCGCGCCCTGCTCGATACCTGCGGGTGAGTCGCAGATAACGTATTCGAAGTTCATTTCGTCGGTCAGCTCTTTAAGCACGCGGCCTACGCCGTCGCGGTCGAGAGCGTCTTTGTCGCGGGTTTGCGAAGCGGGCAGGATAAAGAGGTTATCGCAGTGTTTGTCTTTAATCAGAGCCTGGGTTAACGAGGCTTCGCCTTGGATCACGTTGATCAGGTCGTACACCACGCGGCGTTCGCAACCCATAATCAGGTCGAGGTTGCGCAAGCCTACGTCGAAATCGATAACGGCGGTTTTGTGGCCGCGGATGGCCAAGCCTGAAGCGATGCTGGCACTGGAGGTGGTTTTGCCTACGCCGCCTTTACCTGAAGTTACTACAATAATTTTTGCCACGATGTTTCCTTTTAAAAATCGTTTAAAACCAAAACGGTCAGTCTCCGTCGATGGCGCTGATAACCAGACGGTTTTCTTGAAGCGATACCTGCACGGCCTTTTTGTTGAGGTGTGCCGGCAGGCTTTGTTCGAAATTGCGGTAAATACCCGCTACCGACACCAGCTCCGCCTGCATGGAGTGGATGAATATCCGCGCGTTGCGGTTGCCGGTTGCGCCGGCCAGCGCGCGGCCGCGCATGGCGCCGTAAACGTGGATATTGCCGTCGGCAATGATTTCCGCCCCTTCGTTCACGATGCCGGTTACGATAAGGTCGGCGTTTTCGGCATACACCTGCTGGCCGGTGCGGATGGGGGTGTTTATCAGCACGGTCGGTTTGCTGATTACGGTGGCCACCGGCTCGGGAGCCGGCGCTTGTTTGGCCGGGGCTTCCGGTTTCGGGTCGTTGCGGCTGAACGTCAAATGGTAGGCCTCGGCGTGCGCCGCCCATGCTTCGTTTTCATGGCGCAGGCCGATGATTTGCAGGCCGTAACGGGCAAACAGCGACACAATGGCGGCGATGCTCAATTCGCCGGGGTTGGCGAATTCTTGCAGATCCAATAAAAACAGCATGCTGCCCAGCTCTTTGTGCTGGCTCACGCGCTGTTGTAAAAATTCTTCCAATTCCCCTAAATCAGCAGTATGCAACTGCACCGAAAGCACGTCTAAGCGTGCCGATTTCACATCAAAAGCTGGTTTCATTTTTGGTAAGACAGTCATAAAAAAATTTAATGGGGCTAAGTTTACCGTGTTAATCTTAGCTATTCAATCCGTTAAGGCCGTCTGAAATGAAAAAAAGCTTCCACATAATCGGTTTGGGGCGCGTGGGGCAGACTTTTGCAACCGTAATACCACAAAGCGGCCGCTGGCGTTTGGCTTGCGCGGTGTCGCGAAGCGGCGGCGGTGTGCGGGAAGACAATGCGATCTGCCCGATAGTTCCCCGTATCGGCTTGCTACCGCGTGCCGATGCGGTGCTGGTGTGCACGCCCGACAATGCCATTGAAGAGGCGGCGGCGGAATTGGCGCGGCTGCCGTGGCTTTCTGCGCAAACTTTGGTGGTGCATTTCAGCGGTGCGAAAACAATAGGCGCATTAAATGCTGTTGTCAAATGCGGTGCGACAATCGGCAGTTTGCACCCTGTTTTCGCATTTGCCGATGTGGCGCAGTCGGTGCG
>JBHALY010000248.1:0-3633 GCA_041827905.1 Neisseria dentiae | reverse complement strand
GTATGTTGGAAACCTTTGGGATTGTTGGTTTCCGTTTTGGTTTTGGCCATACCGGTAATGCCGATAACGAAGTGTTTTTTGGCAATATCGATGCCGCCATAGTTTCGGATACTCATCATGAACCTTCCTTGCATTCGGTTGTGTTGTCGTGCAACTGTTCGGTTGTGGTGATGGGTGGTTATCTGCTCGTTTGGCTACGATACGGATGTTAAAAAATCCCAGGGCGTGTACAGAGGCAGATAACCTGTTTGGTTGCTATGGTACATCGGTTTCAACATACAAGTGTGTGTGGCGCAGCCACACACGGGATTGTGCGGTTTAAGTTCAAGCAACGCGTGCGTGCAGGGGCACACACCCTACGCTTGCTTTGCCAGCGCCGAACGCAACAGCATCTGTGTGCCGAACCAACCCCAATAAATGCGGTGGCGACGAATTTTGCCATGTTCCAGTTCCATCAGTTCCAAGATATCCACCTGTTCACCATTGGGTGTCATACGCGGATATTCCCATACCAACAATGTTTCATCGGCTAAAAACCGGCCATCGCGATACCAGCGCACCAAATCATTGGGGCGGCGGCGCGTGCCTTCTTCAAGAAATGCCAAAATTTCTTCCCTACCACGCAACAACCCGCTTTCGCGGTTCATAATCACAGGCACCAGCGGCGATTCAAACTCGGCATCATCGGCATACAGAGCAACCAGCGCAGCCGTGTCGCGGTTTTTTGCGGCATGGTGCCATGCTTCGTAAACATATTCGGCGGCAGTCATTGCCTTTCCTTTCCAAATATCTGCGGTAGGCCGGATTAATCAAGCCAACAAAAGCAGCCTGCACTTATTTGTTAAGCTTTCAGCCCAAGCCACCTTTTAAATTTATTTTTAAAATTTCAGGCTGCCTGAAACCTTTTCAGACGGCCTCAACACCACTTATGCTCTTTAGCCGGTTTGCCGTGCTCGATATAGTGCTCAAACTCATGGCGGAAGTGTTTGGTAAAGCTGCGCACGGGGAACACGGCGGCGTCGGCCAGGGCGCAGATGGTGCGGCCGGCCATGTTGTTGCCGATGGAGTCGAGCAGTTCCAAATCTTCGGGTTTGCCTTTGCCGCTGGCGATGCGGTGCACGATGCGGTAGAGCCAGCCGGTGCCTTCGCGGCAGGGGGTGCATTGGCCGCAGGATTCTTCGTGGTAGAAATAGCTTAAGCGTTCCAGCGCTTTCACCATACACACGTCTTCATCCATCACAATCACCGCGCCTGAGCCGAGCATGGAGCCGGCTTTGGCGATGGAATCGTAATCCATATTCAGGCTCATCATGATGTCGGCGGGCAGTACGGGGGCGGACGAGCCGCCGGGGATGACGGCTTTGAGTTTTTTGCCGTCTTTCATGCCGCCTGCCATTTGCAGCAATTCGGCAAACGGGGTGCCGAGCGGGACTTCGTAGTTGCCGGGGCGGTTAACGTGGCCGGAAATGGAAAACAGCTTGGTGCCGCCAGCGTTTTCGATGCCTTGTTCGGCAAAGGTTTTACCGCCGTCGCGGATGATAAACGGCACGGAGGCGAAAGTTTCGGTGTTGTTGATGGTGGTGGGTTTGCCGTACAAGCCGAATGATGCGGGAAACGGCGGTTTGAAGCGCGGCTGGCCTTTTTTGCCTTCCAAGCTTTCCAGCAGCGCAGTTTCTTCGCCGCAGATGTAGGCGCCGTAGCCGTGGGCAGCGAACAGCTCGAAATCGAAGCCCAAGCCCATGATGTTTTTGCCCAGATAGCCGGCTTGGCGCGCTTCGGCCAGCGCGGCTTCAAAGCGTTGGTAGCCTTCGAAGATTTCGCCGTGGATATAGTTGTAGCCTGCTTCGGCACCCATAGCATAACCGGCGATAATCATGCCTTCGATCAGGGCGTGCGGGTTGAAGTTGATGATGTCGCGGTCTTTAAACGTGCCGGGTTCGCCTTCGTCGGTGTTGCAGACAACGTATTTGGCGCCGGGGAACGAACGGGGCATAAAGCTCCATTTCAGGCCGGTGGGGAAGCCCGCGCCGCCGCGGCCGCGCAAGCCGGACGTTTTCACTTCGGTGATCACGTCGTCTTGCGAGATTTTTTCGCTGAGGATTTTACGCAAGGCCTGATAGCCGCCGCGCTTAACGTATTCTTCCAGCGTCCAGCAGTTCGGGGTTTGGGTGTCCACTCGGTCAAAAATGACGCCTGATTGGTAAATAGCCATTTGTGTGCCCTGTCGGTTAACTTTTGCTTCAATCTATATCGGTTTTGTTCGGTTTCGTAGGTCGGGCATTGATGCCCGACAAAATATCTCTAACCATTCGTCGGGCATCAATGCCCGACCTACGGCTGTTTTCAGACGGCCTTGCGTGAGATACGACTTAAACGCTGCCTTCTTTTTCAATCACTAAAATCCGCGCTTCGCCCTGCGGGTGGGCTACGTGTTCGGTGCCGATGCCGGCAAAGAAAATATCGCCCGCCTGCAAGCGCACCACTTGTTCCTGCCCGTGCTCGCGATAGTGCATATCCACCGTGCCGCTCATCACGGCGAACACTTCTTCGCCGTCGTTAACGTGCCATTTATAAGGCTGATCCGTCCAATGCAGGCGCACGGTGGTGCCGTTCATATTGGCAATATCCAACGCACCCCATGCACGATCGGCGGTAAATTCGTCACTACGAATCACTTGGTGGCTCATGTATTTTCCTTTGGGTGTTTTCAGACAGGCCTGACTGTTTTTTATTAAGTTATTTTAAGTAGGTTGGGTTGTTAAACCCAACATTTCAGACGGCCTGCATTTGTGTTGGGTTTTCAACCCTACCTACTCTTGTCCACCTACCATCGCCCAAAATTCGCTTTCGGTCAGTTTGGGCGTATCGTTGGCCAACTCGTAATAAGGTGCCTTGCAATCGATAAAAATTTGGCTTTCCAGCTCGAAACCGGCATTGTCGGCAAACAATCCGGCGCTGATGTAATAATCGTCGCCCACCTGCACAAACAGGTGCGTACCGCATTGCTTGCAGAAACAGCGTTCCGCCCATTCGGACGACCGGTAACGGCCGATGTGCTCGCCGCCGCTGATTGCGGGTGTTTTGGCTGTTAGGGTAAAGCCCGCACCGCCGCCCCAAGTGCGGCATTTACCGCAATGGCAGGCATGCAGTTTGCGCTCGGCTTCGACTTTCAGCGATACGGCACCGCACAGGCATTTTGCTTCCATTGCTGCTTCCTTTCTTTATTTTCAGACGGCCTGGATTTGTGTTGGGTTTTCAACCCAACCTACTCTCGCTGGCATTTTATTCTGCTGCTTTTTGCGCCAATCGTAAGTAATCCGTCAAATGCTTATTTTCTACGTCTTCAAGCGTATGTAATTTCAAATGACGACGGCCTTTGCCTTTTCCTTCTAATAAACCGTGTGGGTCTACTATCTCGGCACCATGACTAAATTCCACAGATACATGTTGCTTATAAACAAAAATGCCGCAAAACGGTTCAGGTGCGGCAAACAGAATACCGCCATATTTCACTTCTTCGTCTACTGTACCTGCCAGTTGCAATATTCTCGTGCGCACACTATTGGCAATTTCATACAAGGAGGGATTACCAATTTGCCAGTCATCCAGCAGATTTTTTACTTTTTGGTTCAT
>JBHALY010000247.1:0-5690 GCA_041827905.1 Neisseria dentiae | reverse complement strand
TCTGGCCGCCGCAGAGCAGGACGAAGTGCTCGGCCTGTGGGCGGGCTTAGGCTATTACAGCCGCGCCCGCAACCTGCACAAAGCCGCGGGGCAGGTGGTTGAAACGTTCGGCGGCGTGTTTCCTTGCGAGCGCGAAGGGTTGGAAAAACTCTGCGGCGTGGGCAGAAGCACCGCGGCGGCCATTGCCGCTTTCGCCTTCCACAAACGCGAAGCCATTTTAGACGGCAACGTCAAACGGGTGCTCTGCCGCGTGTTTGCGCTCGACGGCGATGCCGCCGACAAAAAGTTTGAAAAACAACTGTGGGCGCTGGCCGAATCGCTGCTGCCTGAAAACGGCGGCGATATGCCCGCCTACACGCAGGGGCTGATGGACTTGGGCGCCACCGTCTGCAAGCGCAGCAAACCCCTGTGCGGCGCCTGCCCGATGGCCGACATCTGCCAGGCCAAAGCGCAAAACCGTACCGCAGAGCTGCCGCGCAAGAAAAACGTTCCCGAAGTGCGGACGCTTCCGTTGTTCTGGCTGGTGCTGTGCCGTTCCGATGGCGCGGTTTGGCTCGAAAAGCGGCCGTCTGAAGGCATTTGGGGCGGCCTCTACTGCGTGCCGTGCTTCGACAGTTTGGGCGGTTTGAATGATGCCGCCGCACATTTCGGCATTTTTTCAGACGGCCTCGAAGAACAACCCGCGCTCACGCACCGCCTCACCCACCGCTTATTGCTGATTACCCCGTTTGCCGCATCCGCAAACAAGAGCCCGCCCAAACACCTTTCAGACGGCCTGTGGGTGGAAAAACAAAATCTGGCCAACTACGGCCTGCCCAAACCGCTGCATGATTTTTTGCACGGCAGAATATCCGCAGCGTGAAACCTTTGCAAAATCCAGATGGGTTCGGCAATAAAGGTTAGGCCGTCTGAAAACAAAAGCGTGCAAGCGGTGCTGCCTTGCGGGGCAAAAACAGGCTGCACTTCATTGTTGTTTTATGTTAAAGTTCTGCTTTAATAATTCGGGGCTGTTTGAATTTAAAATCAAATCATAAAGCGGGCGAAAGTTGCCCGAAACGATGGTTTTTAGTTTTTAAGTTTGAGCAGCCTTTGTTGTGTTTACAGTAAAGATTGGATTTTCATGCAGTCTTGGCAACTACCCGAGCACATCGCCGACATTCTGCCTTCTTCCGCGCGCCAGCTCGAAAGCGCGCGGGAGCGGCTGTTGGCTTTGTTCCGCGTGCACGGCTACGAGCTGGTGCACCCGCCCCTGATGGAATACAGCAATTCGCTGCTTACCCATATCGATGCGGGCTTGTCGCTGAAAACCATACGCGTGGTCGACCAGCTCAGCGGCCGCCAGCTCGGCATCCGTGCCGACATCACGCCGCAGGTGGCGCGCATCGACGCGCATCTGCTGTCGGCCAATAACGGCATCAACCGCCTGTGTTACGCAGGCTCGGTGCTGCACGCCCGTCCCGACGGCTTTTTAAGCACCCGCGAACCTTTGCAGGTGGGCGCGGAGCTATACGGCTATGCCGACGTGGCCGCCGATATCGAGCTGATCGACCTGATGCTCAAAAGTGTGGCCATCGGCGATGTGGGCGAGGTTTTGCTGTCGCTCGGCCATATCGGCGTGTTCCGCGCGCTGGCAGAAGCGGCGGGGCTGACGCAGGAGCAGGCGGCGCAGTTGCTGGCGCTGATGCAGGATAAGGATGCCGCCGCCGTTAGCGCCCAAGTGGGCGCATGGAAGCTCGACGGCATGTGGGCGAAAGCGTTTGCGCTGTTGCCTACGCTTTACGGCTCGCGCGATGTGCTGGCAGAAGCGCGCGCCAAGCTGCCCGATTTGTTTGCCGTGGGCAAAGCCTTAAACGAATTGCAGGCGGTGTGCGACGCTTTCCCGCAGCAGGCCGTGCATATCGATTTGTCGGAGCTGCGGGTGGATAACTACCACACCGGCCTGCTATACGCCGCTTACGGCAAAGACAATCATGAAGCGGTGGCGCGCGGTGGCCGTTACGACGGCTTGGGCGAATATTTCGGCCGCGCCCGTCCGGCCACCGGCTTCAGCTTCGATTTGCGCACTTTTATCGGGCGGCTGCCGCAATGCGAGCAACAGCCGCCGGTTGCCGTGGCCGCCGCCGATTTGCCGCAGGCGCAGGAAACCGTTAACCGTTTGCGCGCCGAAGGGCAGGCGGTGGTGATAGATTACGGCGCCGGCCAAAACGGCGTCAGAAAAGCGACGCGCCGTCTGCAACGCCAAGGCGACGGCTGGCAAGTAGTTGAAACAGAAGTTTGAGTTATTTGGATAACAGGTTGAGAATTATGGCTAAAAACGTAGTAGTGATCGGTGCCCAATGGGGCGACGAAGGCAAAGGCAAAATTGTGGACTGGCTGGCGGAAGAAACTGCCGGCGTGGTGCGTTTCCAAGGCGGCCACAATGCCGGGCATACGCTGGTGGTGGGCGGCAAAAAAACGGTTTTGCGTCTGATACCGAGCGGTATTCTGCATGAGAAGCTCGACTGCTTTATCGGTTCGGGCGTGGTGGTCAGCCCCGAAGCGCTGATGGGCGAAATCGACGAATTGAACGCCGCCGGTGTGAAAAATGTGGAAGGCCGTCTGAAAATTGCCCCTACCGCCACTCTGATTCTGCCTTACCACATCGCGCTCGACCAAGCGCGCGAAGCCTCGCGCGGCAGCGGCAAAATCGGCACCACCGGCCGCGGCATCGGCCCCGCTTATGAAGACAAAGTCGCCCGCCGCGCCGTGCGCATGGTGGATTTGTTCGATACGGAAAAACTGGCGGCCAAATTGCAGGCCAATGTGGAATATTACAATGTGCAACTGCAACACCTGCACCAAGCCGAGCCGGTGAAGCTGGAAGACGTGCTGGCCGTGATTGAAAAATACGCAGGCCGCATCAAACCGATGATTACCGATGTTTCGCGCACCCTGTATGAGAAAAATCAAAAAGGCGAAAAGCTGTTGTTTGAAGGCGCGCAGGGCACGCTGCTGGATATCGACTACGGCACTTACCCGTTTGTTACGTCTTCCAACTGCCTGGCGGGTGCCGCATCGGCCGGTGCGGGTGTGCCGCCGCAAATGCTCAATTACGTGTTGGGCATCGTGAAAGCCTACACCACCCGCGTGGGCTCCGGTCCGTTTCCGACCGAGCTGTTCGACGACATCGGCGCAGGTTTGGCCGAGCGCGGCCACGAGTTCGGTTCGGTAACCGGACGCGCCCGCCGCTGCGGCTGGTTTGACGCCGCCGCCCTGAAACGTTCGATTCAGGTGAACGGCATCACCGGCATGTGTATCACCAAACTCGATGTGATGGACGGCATAGACGAAATCAAAATCTGCGTGGGCTACACCTTGGCCGACGGCAACACCACCGATATTTTGCCGTTTGGCGCCGATGCCGTGGCAGGCTGCACGCCGGTTTACGAAACCCTGCCGGGCTGGAAAGAATCGACCTTCGGCGCTACCGAGTTTAGCCAACTGCCCGCCAATGCGCAGGCTTATCTGAAACGCATCGAAGAAGTGTGCGGCGCGCCCATCGCCATCGTTTCCACCGGCCCCGACCGCGCAGAAACCATTTTGCTGCAACACCCGTTTGCCTGATCGGTCGGGTGATTTTGCAAAGCCTTTTGAGGCCGTCTGAAACTTTTCAGACGGCCTTTGTGTATAATAAACGCCTTTTGAAACAACAGAAGAACCATTATGCGAACTGAAGTGGAACTGAAAATCCTCAATCCGAAAATGACCGGCAACCTGCCTGCTTATGCCACGCCCGGTTCGGCAGGCTTGGATTTGCGTGCCTGCATCGATGAAGCCGTTGTTTTGCAGCCGGGCGACACGTTTCTCGTGCCCACCGGTTTGGCCGTTCATCTGGCCAACCCCGCCTACGCCGCCGTGCTGCTGCCGCGTTCGGGTTTGGGACACAAACACGGCATCGTGCTGGGTAATCTGGTCGGCCTGATTGATTCGGATTATCAGGGTGAGCTGAAAGTGTCGGTTTGGAACCGCGGCAAAGAGGCGTTTACCATCGAGCCGCTGGAACGCATCGCGCAAATGGTGGTGGTGCCGGTGGTGCAGGCCGAGTTTAAATTGGTGGACGAATTTGCCGCCAGCGAACGCGGAGCGGGCGGTTTCGGCAGTACGGGCAAGGCGTAAGGCAGAGAGCGGTTGCCATGAATGCCTGATACCTTTGCCTGTTTTCATACGATTTTGCCGGGTTTGGGTATAACGTGGATGCTTTAGAAACGGAAAGGCCGTCTGAAAAATATTTTTCAGACGGCCTTTCCGTTTTATTTGCTGCTTGGCGGTCGGGTTTATTCTTTCGGCAGACGGATTACCGAAACGATAAATCCGCCCCAAATGATAACCAGCGTTATCACAAGCATGGTGATGGCGGCAGTGCTCATGATTGTTCTCCTTTGTGGGTTTCGTCGGATTTGTGGGCTTCGTCGGATTTGTGGGCTTCGTCGGGATTGAATTTGTTTTCCATGCGCCACGGCAGCAACGACAGCAGCAATGCCAGCACAATCAGGGCCAGCGACATACTCCAACCGAAGGTGTCCAAGAACCAGTCGGGATAGCCCTCGTAGTTTTCGGCCAACAGGGTTTTGGTGTCGTTAAACAGCATATAGCCCAGCATGGCAACGGTGGTGCACACGAAAATATACCACAAGGTGCCGATTTTAAACGATGAAATCGTGTTGATATGTTGGCGCAGCACGGGCAGTTTTTTGGTGGCAACCAATACCAAAACATACAGGAAGCCGGCGGCGACGATGCCGTAGGTGTTGACGAATTTGTCCATCACGTCCAACACAGGCAGGCCGGTGGTGGTGCCGAACAGCAGCGCCGACACAATGCCCATCGGAAGGCACACGGCAAAGGTGGCAGCAACGCGCCCCAAACGCAGTTTGTCTTGCACGGCGGCGATGATCACTTCCACAATCGAGATCATTGAGGTGATGCCGGCAAAAACCAGCGAGCCGAAGAACAGCACACCGATTAACGAGCCGAACGGAGCCTGGTTGATGATGGTGGGGAAGGCGATAAAGGCCAAGCCGATGCCCGAAGAGGCCACGTCGCTCACTTCTTTGCCCGCTGCGGTGGCCATAAAGCCCAGCGCGGCAAACACGCCGATACCGGCAAGCACTTCAAAGCTGCTGTTGGCAAAGCCTACCACCAAACCCGTGCCGGTGAGGTCGGACTTGGGTTTCAGGTAGGAAGAATAAGTGATCATGATGCCGAAGCAGATAGACAGCGAGAAGAAAATCTGGCCGTAGGCGGCAACCCACACGCTGGGGTTGGAAAGTTTCGACCAGTCGGGCGTAAACAGCGCATCCAAACCTTTGGCGGCGCCCGGCAGGGTCAGCGCGATGGCCACCATAATCAGGAACATCACCACCAAAAGCGGCATAAAGAAGCTTGACGAACGGGCCACGCCTTTCTGCACGCCCAGCGCCAGAATCAGAAAGGTGAAAATCCACACGCCGATCAAGGGGCCGAGCACTTTGGCCACGAAATCGAAGCCCACGGATACGCCGTCGGCCATGTGCAGATAGTCTTTAAAGAAAAACGCCTGCGGGTCGGCGCCCCATGCGCCCACCAGCGAATAGTAGGTGTAGCTGGCCGCCCAGCCGATAATCACGGCATAGTAGATACAGATAATCACGTTGGCCAACACGTTCCACCAG
>JBHALY010000246.1:0-43713 GCA_041827905.1 Neisseria dentiae | reverse complement strand
GCTGGAAAACATACTCGAGCGCGCTGTCGCCCTCACCGTGGGGCAGGTGATCCAATTCGACGATCTGCAAATCAACACCGGCCACACCCTGTCGCTCTCCGCGCTCCCCGAAACCGCCGATACGCCGGTTGCCGAACCCGAGCCTGATTCCGGCGCACTCGCACCGGATAACGGCCGGCTTGCCCGCTTCGTGCCCGGCCAGATGCAGATTCAGGATTATCTCGACCAAGTCGAGCGCGAAATCATCGAAATGGCCTTGCAGCAAACCCGTTTTAACCGCACGCAGGCCGCCAAGCTGCTGGGCATCAGCTTCCGATCCATGCGCTACCGCATGGAACGCCTCGATATCAACTGAAGCCGAAATCCGCCGCAGATGGGGGTTTTGCAAAGGTCTCAGGCCGTCTGAAAACGTTTTCAGACGGCCTCTCTTCATTCATAATCGCCTCTCCCTCCCATCGAAAACCCATCATGCTCTATCTTTACCAATCCAACCGTTTGGAAGACCTGGCCGCCCTGTTCAACCAGGTGCACCGCCTGCAACCACCCGTCGACCCGCTGGCTGAAGAAGAAATCGTGGTACAGAGTCAAGGCATGCGGCGCTATCTCAACGCTTATCTGGCACGCGAAACCGGCGTGGCGGCCAACCTGCATTTCAGCCTGCCCGCCGGGCTGGCGTGGCGGCTGATGCGCGGGCTGATACCGGGCGTGCCCGCACTCAGCCCGTTTTCGCCCGAAGTGATGCGCTGGCGTTTGCTGGAGCTGTTTCAAAGCCGGCTTTTTCAGACGGCCGCCGAATACCAAAGCGCGCGCGACGCGCTGCAAAGCTATTTGGGTAGCGGCGGCTCGGCCGCCTACCAGCTGGCGGGGCAACTGGCGGATATTTTCGACCAATATTTGGTGTACCGCCCGCAATGGATAGATGCTTGGCAGCAGGGCAAAACTCTGGGTTTGGGCAGCGGCGAAAACTGGCAGGCGGCATTGTGGCGGTATCTCGACGACGGCAGCACGCAAACGCCGCACCGCGTCGCATTATGGCGGCAGCTTCTCGGTGCGCTCGACAAAAGCAAGCTGCCCGAACGCTACTGTGTGTTCGGCATCGCCACCATGGCACCGATGTATCTGCAACTCTTGCAAGCGCTTGCCGAGCATTGCGATGTGCATATTTTCGCCCTCAACCCCAGCAGCGCCTACTGGGGCAACGTGATCGAAGCAGCGCAAGTGCTGCAACAGGAAGGCGATATCGACCTGAGCCAGGCAGGCCACCCGCTTTTGGCTTCGCTGGGCAAGCAGGGGCGCGATTTTTTCGACGCGCTGGCCGAAGTGCCCAAACACGAAATCCCCGTGTTCGACGACGAACCTTTTCAGACGGCCCCGCCCACCCTGCTGCGCTGCCTGCAACACGATATCCAAACCTTAACCATGCCGTCTGAAAGCTGCTATACCGCCGATGGCGTCGAAAACGACCGTTCGATACAGATCGTTTCCGCCCACAGCCCCCTGCGCGAATTGCAGATTCTTAAAAACCGCCTGCTCGCCGTTTTGGCCGAACACCCCGAATGGCAGCCGCACAACATCGCCGTGCTCACCCCGAATATCGAACCCTACAGCCCGTTTATCGAAGCCGTGTTCGGGCAGGAACAAGCCGGCGCGCAGGCACTGCCCTATTCGGTGTCGGATGTGAAAATCAGCCGCCGCCAACCGCTCTTTCAAGCACTCTCGCAAACGCTCGCGCTGCTGGAAAGCCGTTTTGAAGTCGATCTGCTGCTGCCCTTGCTGGAAAACGACCTGGTGCTGCAACGTTTCGAACTCACCCGCGACGACCTGCCGCTGCTGCACGACACCATCGCCGCGCTCAACGTACATTGGGGGCTGGATAACGGAATGCGCGGCGGTAGCGACAACCTGTTCACCTGGCAGCAGGGTTTGGAGCGTTTGGCGCTCGGCTGGCTGCTGCCCGAAAACGGCAACCCGCTGTGGCACAACATCAGCGCCTGGCACGGCAACCCCGGCCAAACCGCCGTGCTCGGTCGCTTCACTGCCCTCGTACGCACGCTCTCCGCCGCCGCCCGCGAATGGCAGCGCCCCGCCACCGTGGCCGAATGGGCCGAACGCGTGCGCAACCTGCTGGCCGCGCTCACCGCCCCCGGCAGCGGCGACCAATACGCTTGGCAGCAACTGAGCCAGTCGCTCGCCCGCTGGCAGGAAGAAGCCGCGTTGGCAGGCTTTGAAAGCCCCCTGCCGCAGCACACCGTTATCCGCCACATCGGCCGCTTTCTCGACAGCGAAAGCCAGGCCGGCTTTCTGCGCGGCGGCATCACCTTTTGCAGCATGGTGCCGATGCGCAGCCTGCCGTTCAAAGTCATCTGCCTGCTCGGCCTCAACGACGGCGACTTCCCCCGCAACACCAAAGCCGCCGCTTTCGACCTCATCGCCCGCCACCCCCAAAAAGGCGACCGCGCCCGCCGCGACGACGACCGCTATCTCTTTCTCGAAGCCATCATGAGCGCGCGCGAAATCCTGTATTTATCGTATGTGGGGCGAGACATCCGCAACAACCAAGAGCTGGCGCCCTCCGCCCTCTTAAACGAGCTGGCCGACACCCTTGCCGCCATGACCGGCCGCAGCACCCGCAGCTGGCACGAAAACCACATAGAACACCACCCCCTGCAACCGTTTTCACGCAGCTATTTCACCGGCCAACCGCGTTCAGACGGCCTGCAAAGCACCCGCCGCGACTATGCCGCCGCCCTGAACGCCCCAGCCGCAGCCCCCGTGCCATTTTTCAGCGAACCGCTCGGCGAGGCCGGAAACACCGCCCAAGCCGTCAGCCACCACGAATTTGTCCGCTTCTGGAAAAACCCCGTCAAAAGCTGGCTGCAACACACCCTCAACTGGCGCGAACCCTACCGCGACACCGCTTGGGACGCCGCCGAGCCGTTCGAGCCGCAGCAGGCCGCCGCCATCGCCGCCGAATATACCGCCGCGCGCCGCAGCAACGAAAACTTCCAACAAACCGAAGCCCGCCTGCAAGCCGAAAGCCTGCTGCCCGCCGGAGAGCTGGGCATATTGTGGCAGCGCAAGTTCCAAGCGGCCGCCAAATCGCTCGACGGCACGCTGGTAGCCAGCCCCAAACTGCCCGCCCTGCCCTACGCGCTCGAGCTTGACGGCACCACCCTATCGGGCAGCCTCAACCACCTCTACCAACACGGGCAGATTTACTTTCTCAACGAAGCCCCCAACGCTCCCGAGCGCATCGCCATCCTGCTCGAACACCTGATTTTCTGCGCCGTGAAGCCGTCTGAAACCCCAAACCGCCAAACCCACCTGCTGCTGCCCGCCCAACCCGAAACCCTGCCGGAAATCCCGCAGCCGGAAGCGCTCGAACTGCTGCGGCAATGGCTGGATTATTACCGCCTCGGCCAAACCCGCCCGCTGCCGTTTTTCGCCCGCACCAGCCTGAAAGCGGCCGCAGAACTGGCTCAAAACAAAAGCGTGGAAGATGCCGCCAAAGCCGCCAAAGATGCCTATTACGGCAATAAAAACAGCAAAGGGCAGCGCGACTATACCGAAGTCGGTTTGGTGTTCGGTAACGACGAAACCCCGCCGATAGAAACCCAGTTGTTTTGGAATATGGCCGGACACCTGCTTGCGCCGCTGTTGAAATATTCCGATCAAAAAAGTGCCGAATAACACCAGCAAACGCACAGGCGGCCGCCCCACCCGATTTATGGCATAATAGAGACCGTATATCCGTCAGGCAGGCATACCGCCCTGCCTTATTTTTCCCCGATATTTTTTCAGACGGCCTATATTTTCACCGCCCGCACAGGCCGTCTGAAACGAGAGCAAACATTATGAATCCGACCTTTTCATCACTCGGCCTGGGCAGCGAAATCGTCGCCGCCCTCACCGAACAGGGCTACGAAACGCCCACCCCGATTCAGGCCGCCGCCATTCCCAAAGCATTGGCCGGACACGACCTGCTGGCCGCCGCCCAAACCGGTACCGGCAAAACCGCCGCCTTTATGCTGCCCAGCCTCGAGCGCCTGAAACGCTACGCCACCCCCAGCACCTCGCCCGCCATGCACCCCGTGCGTATGCTGGTGCTCACGCCCACGCGCGAGCTGGCCGACCAAATCGACCAAAACGTGCAGGGCTACATCAAAAACCTGCCGCTGCGCCACACCGTGCTCTTCGGCGGAGTGAATATGGACAAGCAAACCGCCGACCTGCGCGCAGGCTGCGAAATCGTCGTCGCCACCGTCGGCCGCCTGCTCGACCATGTCAAACAGAAAAACATCAATTTCAGCAAAGTCGAAATCGTGGTGCTCGACGAAGCCGACCGCATGCTCGACATGGGCTTTATCGACGACATCCGCAGCATCATGCGCATGCTGCCCAAACAACGCCAAACCCTGCTGTTCTCCGCCACGTTCGCCCCGCCCATCCGCAAACTGGCGCAGGATTTCATGAACAACCCCGAGCAAGTGGAAGTGGCCGCCCAAAACGCCGCCAGCGCCAACGTCGAGCAACACGTTATCGCCGTTGACACCGCCCGCAAACGCAACCTGCTCGAGCGCCTGATTGTCGATTTAAACATGAACCAGGTTATCGTGTTCTGCAAAACCAAACAAAGCGTCGACCAAGTAACCCGCGATTTGCAGCGCCGCGAAATTTCCGCCCAAGCCATCCACGGCGACAAATCGCAGCAAACCCGCCTCGAAACCCTGGGCGCATTCAAAGAAGGCGCATTGCGCGTGCTGGTGGCCACCGACGTGGCCGCCCGCGGCCTCGACATCGCCGAGCTGCCGTTTGTCATCAACTACGAGCTGCCCACCCAACCGGAAGACTATGTGCACCGCATCGGCCGCACCGGTCGCGCAGGCGCCGACGGCGTGGCGATTTCGCTGATGGACGAACACGAACAGAAAATGTTCGAAGCCATCAAAGAGCTGACCCGCAGCCAAGTGGAAGTCGAGCGCATCGAAGGCTTCGAGCCGAGCTGGTGGCAGCAAGACGGCACCGCGGCAACCCCCGCCGCGCCGCGCACCGCCCGCGAACGCGAGCGCAACACCCGCGAGCCGAAAAACCGCGACAACAAATACGCCCGCAGCGAAAACCGCAACGAACGCCAGGCCGACCGCAACGACCCCGGCGCTGCCTGCGGCAAAATCGCCGGCCGCTCCCGCCGCAGCCGCCGCGAACGGCAGAAATGCGCCCTGCTGCAACCCAATTACGGTGCGTGAACCGCAAGGTGTTGAAACCTGTGCAAAATCCAACAAGCCTTACCGGCAGCTGCCCGGATCCACCCCGAACATGATGCAGATGTTTTAAAACCCCGGAATGGTTTTGGCAAAATAATCAGGCCGTCTGAAAATCAAATTTTTCAGACGGCCTGATATATTTTGCCGTTATGAGGCGGCCTGAGATGTGGGAAAAGGTCGGGTTGTTTACACTTTTTATGCTAAACGACTTTTGTTTTTTGCTGGAATGATGGTTTCGTGATTTTTGAGCATTCTCAAGAACGATGCGGCTTCGCCGTGCCTTTCAGCATTCTTGACAACCCTCAAAAATCCCAAAATGGGTCTGCATGCAAAAAACGGAAAGTGTAAACAACGCTAGAATTTCCTACACCTGAGACCTTTGCAAAAAAGCCGTTTTAATCTTAAATGTATGATATTTCGTCATACTCGGGCTTGACCCGAGTATCTCTTTTTTCTTCTAAAACAAAAAGATGCTCGGGTCAAGCCCGAGCATGACGCAAGTGTTTTAAGGTGCCTAAACAAATTTTGCAAAGGTCTCGATCTCTTTCACATCTCCGCAGGATCCACATCCACCGACCACCTGATTTTGCCGTCGCGGTATTGCTGCAACACCTGCACCCACAGGCTCACGGCACGGTGCAGGCTGCGGCGGTCGGGCGATTCTAAAAACACTTGCGCACGCTCGCGTTCGGCCAGCCGCACCATAAACATCGGGGCGGGGCCGAACACGGATACGTTTTCACTGATTAACGGCCCGGTTACGGCTTTGATGCCGTTGAGAAAATCCATCGCGTCGGCCACTTTGGCGGCATCGGCGCGGATGGCCGTCTGAAAGGCAAACGGCGGCATATTCAGCAGTTTGCGCTCGGCCAATTCGGTTTCGGCGAAGATGCGGTAATTTTGCACTTTCACGGCGGCGAACACGGGGTGTTCGGGCAGTTGGGTCTGTATCAGCACGCTGCCTGCGGTTTGCGCGCGGCCGGCGCGGCCGGAAACCTGCATCAGCTCGGCAAACAGACGCTCGGGCGCGCGGAAGTCGGCGCTGTAAAGGCTGCCGTCGGCGTTGAGCACCACCACGAGGTTCAGACGGGCGAAGTCGTGGCCTTTAGCGAGCATCTGGGTGCCGACCAGCACGTCGATTTCGTTGCCGGCGATGCGGCGGTATAAATCGGCCCAGTCGTTTTTATGGGCGGTGCTGTCGCGGTCGACGCGGGCAACGGCGGCTTGCGGCATCAACGCGCGCAGGGTTTCTTCAACGCGCTGCGTGCCCTGGCCGACGGCGGTCAGGTCTTGGTTGCCGCAATCGGGGCATTTGTAGGGAACGCTTTGGCGGTAGTCGCAATGATGGCAGCGCAGTTGGCGGGCGCGCTGGTGCAGCACCATTTTGGCCGAACAGCGCGGGCAGCCGAAGGTGTGGCCGCAGTCGCCGCAAAACAGGGCGGGGGCGAAACCGCGGCGGTTGAGGTAAACCAGCGACATGCCGCCCTGACTATGGTTTTGCTGCAACAGTTTGAGGGCTTGCGGTGAGAAGCCGTTGTCGAGTTTCAGACGGCCTACGTTTAAAACCTCCACCTGCGGCAGTTTGGCGGCGGCATGGGCGCGTTCGGCCAGCTCCAGCAGCCGGTAGGCGCCGTTTTGCGCTTTGTGCCAGCTCTCGAGGCTGGGCGTGGCGGAACCGAGCACAATCGGGCAGCCGCTCTGTTTGGCGCGCCACACGGCCAAATCGCGGGCTTGGTAGCGCAATTCGTTGTCTTGTTTGAACGAGCCGTCGTGTTCTTCGTCCACCACAATCAGGCCGATGTCGGGCAGCGGCGTGAACACCGCCAGCCGCGTGCCGATAACCAGCTTGGCTTGGCCGAGCATGGCGCGCAGATAATCCTGCGTGCGCTGTCCGGCGGCGGTTTGGCTGTGCAAAACGGCGGCCGGCACGTCGGCAAACCGCGCCTGCACCCGTTTGAGCAGTTGCGGCGTAAGGTTGATTTCGGGCAGCAGAAACAACACCTGTTTGCCCGCGGCCAGCACTTCGGCCATCACGTCGAAATACACTTCGGTTTTGCCGCTGCCGGTGATGCCGTAAAGCAGAAACGGTTGGAAAGTGCCGGCGGCAGCCTGCACGGCCTGCGATGCGGCCTGCTGCGCGGCGTTCAGCGTATGTTCGGACGGATTCAGCTTCGGCGCGGCGGCGTGCGAGGTGTGTATCCAGCCTTGGGTGGCCCACTCTTGCACGAGCTTGGGGGCTTGGTTGTTGATGCGTTTCAAGGCCGCCATTTCGAAGCCGTCTGAAAACAACGCCTGCCATAATGCGTGTTGTTTGCGAAACCGCTCGGGTGGCGGTATTTGCGCCCTGCCGGTTTCGTTTAAAGCGTAAAACAGCGGCGGCTGCGGCATGCCAACGGGCTTCGGCTCTTTCAACCCTGCCGGCAGCGCGGCAAATACGGCCTGGCCGGTGGGGTAATGATAATAGCGGGCGGTAAAGTCGAGCAGCTCGCGCCAGCTTTCGGGCAACGGCGCCTCATCGGTAAAAGCCGTTTGCACGGGCAGGATTTTCTCAATCGCCATGCCGCTTTCCACGCCGCTTGCCCACACCACGCCCGCCACCGTTTTGCCGCGAAACGGCACCGCCACCCGGCAACCTGCGGGCAGCGCAGTCGGGTGGCGGTAAGTAAAGAGGCCGTCTGAAACCGGCACGTTGAGTGCGATGTGGTGCAAAATCATGTGGGCATTATAAGGGATATGGCGGCATTGCTGAATGCGGCATTGCGGCGGCGCGGCTTCAGGCGGATAATCGCCGTCTTTACCCGGCCGATCTGTTATGAATTCCGCGTATTCCGCCCAAGAAACCCGCAAAGGCATTTGGTATGCCGCCGGCTGTTATGCCATTTGGGGGCTGTTTCCGATTTATTGGTATCCCATCAATCAGGCGGGCATGGCGGCCGATCAGGTGTTGGCGCAGCGGATTGTGTGGTCGGCGCTGTTTGCCGTGGCGGTGTTGCTGTTTACCCGTCAGCAGGGCGCGTTCGCCGCCGTGCTCAAACAGCCGAAGATTCTGGCGGCGCTGGTGTTGAGCGGGTTCTGTATCGGCATGAACTGGCTGGTGTATTTGTGGGCGATTGCCAATAATCATGTACTCGATGCCAGCCTGGGTTACTTTATGTCGCCGCTCTTTAGCGTGTTCCTCGGCCGCGTGGTCTTGAAAGAACGGCTGGATAAGCTGCAAGCCGCTGCGGTGGCGCTGGCGTTTGCGGGGATTTTGTGGCTGGCGGTGCCGGCCGGGCAGATGCCGTGGGTGGCGCTGCTGCTGACGCTGACTTTCGGGTTCTACGGTTTTATCCGCAAACTCGCACCGGTGGGCGCTTTGGTGGGGCTGACTTGGGAAACCCTGATCCTGTTGCCATTTGCGCTGGGCTATCTGGCGCACCATTATGCGGCAGGCAGTTTGCAGTTTGCCCAACTGGGTACGTTGCCGCTGGCGGTATTGCTCGGCTCGGGCATGATTACCACCGTGCCTTTATTGATGTTCGCCGCCGGTGCGCGTCGGATTCCGCTTTCCATGCTCGGTATGCTGCAATATTTTTCGCCGGTGCTGCAATTGTTGGCCGGCTTGCTGCTGTTCGGCGAGGCTTTTGATGCCAACCGCCTGATCGGCTACGTCTGGGTGTGGCTGGGCGTGGTGTTGTATTTGGTTGCGGTATGGCGGCAGTATCGCGCCGCAGGACATAAGGCCTAGATACCAAACTCCGAATGAAAGAGCAAAAACAGCAGGCCGTCTGAAAAACGCAAAAGCGGACTTTCAGACGGCCTGTATGATTAATATCTATTTCAAATCATTTCATTATGTTGCAACCCGAAGGTATTTACACACGACTGCGGTTTGCTTCAGCCAGCAACGCCAGCAATTCTTCGGTTTTATCCCAGCCGATGCAGGCATCGGTGATGCTTTGGCCGTAAGTTTCAGGCTTGTCCTGACGGCCTTCCACCAAATGGCTTTCCACCATCACGCCCATAATATTGTTTTCGCCGTTACGGATTTGCTGCGCCACATCTTCGGCCACCTCCATTTGGCGTTTGTAGTCTTTACGACTGTTGGCATGACTGAAATCCACCATCAGCTTAGGCGACACGCCGGCTTTTTCGAGCTGGGCGGCGGCGTCTTTCACATGCTCGGCGCTGTAATTCGGCTCTTTGCCGCCGCGCAGAATCACATGACAATCCGGGTTGCCGCTGGTATGCACGATGGCGGAATGACCGGTTTTGGTAACCGACAAAAAGTGGTGCGGATGCGAAGCTGCGCCGATGGCATCGATGGCGATTTTCAGATTGCCGTCGGTGCCGTTCTTAAAGCCAACAGGGCATGACAAGCCGCTGGCCAGCTCGCGGTGTACCTGGCTTTCGGTGGTACGCGCACCGATGGCGCCCCATGAAATCAAATCGGCATAGTATTGCGGCGTAATCATGTCGAGAAACTCGGTGGACGCAGGCATGCCCATATCGTTCAGCGTGAGCAGCAGCTTGCGGGCTTGGCGCAGACCGAAATTGATGTCGAACGTGCCGTCTAAGTGCGGATCATTAATCAGACCTTTCCAGCCCACGGTAGTGCGCGGTTTTTCAAAATACACGCGCATCACGATCAGCAATTCTTTTTCGTATTTTTTACGCAGCGGCAGCAAACGCTCGGCGTATTCGAGCGCAGCTTTGGGGTCGTGAATCGAACAGGGGCCGATAATCACCAGCAGGCGGTTGTCTTCACCGTGAACCAACTTGGCAACTTCCTGGCGGGTTTGGTAAACCAAATCGGCGGCAGTTTCACTGATGGGCAACTCGTAAAGATGGGCAATCGGCGGCAACAGTTCTTTAACTTCTTTGATTTTAACGTCGTCTGTTTGGTGGCGTGGCGGAGTCATGATTGTTCTTTTCTATGTAAATGAATCAGGCTGCAAAGATTAGCGGCTCATTCGGGCTATGGCAAGCACAAAAACCTTTTTTCAGCTATTTTATTGTGTAAATCTATGATTTTTGTTTTTATGAGAATTTAAATTTTTCAATTTAATAAATACTGGAATTTTCTATCAATTAAATAAATATTAAACGTTCCCGTCCAACATATATCCGATACACTCGGGCATCTGAACCCATGCTTTCACCCGTTTGTCTCGGAACGAAGCCTTTGCCAAGTTTGTTTAGGCCGTCTGAAAATATTTATGTATGGCAGAATTGTGAAACTAATGATGAGGTTTAAGCATTTCAGACGGCCTTAAGGTATTTTTGCGAAGGTCTCATTTTGTATGATGCCCTTTTGAATTTTGCAAAGGTCTGTAACCAATCAACTATCAACTTAAGAAAATTATACTGGTCATAATTCAGACCAAGCCCGAACATAATGGAGCTTATATTAAGCAATTGATTAAAATATAAAAATACAGAAATTCAATCACAAAAGAAATACACAAAAGAAAAACCTAAACAATTATATTGTTTAGGTTTAGGAAATTTGGCTCCCCGACCTGGGCTCGAACCAGGGACCTGCGGATTAACAGTCCGCAATATAAAATATAACTAATTGATTTTAAACAAGAGTGAAGTCTGCATTTACCGTTATATACAGCCTTGTTTAAGAACATTCAGTCACAAATTAGACACACACAAAAACGAAAACTTAAGCCTGCCTGTACCTATTGGGCATGTTTAATTTTTCGTTTTTTCTTTTTGGGAGCAGCAAATGGCATCCTTGAACAAAGTCATCCTTATCGGCAATCTCGGCCGCGATCCCGAAATGCGCTATATGCCCAACGGCGAGGCCGTCTGCAATTTCAGCATCGCCACCAGCGAAACTTGGAACGACCGCCAAACCGGCCAGCGTCAGGAACGTACCGAATGGCACAACATTACCCTTTACCGCCGTTTGGCCGAAGTAGCCGGCCAGTATCTGCGTAAAGGCAGCTCGGTTTATATCGATGGCCGTATCCAAAGCCGCAAATATCTGGGTAAAGACGGTATCGAGCGCACCGCCTACGACATTATCGGCAACGAAATGAAAATGCTCGGTTCGCGCAGCGGCGGCTCTGCGGAATACGGCGGTGCACCGGCACAACAGCAATCATCGCACCACATGACGGCGGAAAAATATGCCGCAGCAAGTGGTGGTGTCGTAACTCCGCCAAAACGGCAGGCTCCCGCCGTACCGGTTGCCCCTGTTGACGATATCGAATCCGATATTCCGTTCTGAATGGCATAAAGTAATCAGCCTAAATCCGTGAGGCCGCCTGAATTTTCAGGCGGTCTTTTTTTAAAGGAGCAAATCTTGAAAGCTAAAAATCTGTTGGCAGTTGTAGCGGCGTTGGCATCAGGTGTCTGCATCTCTGCACCTTATCCGCAGTATCAGCATTTGGTGGAAAAACACGCGGCGGCGCAAGGCTTGGATGCGAACCTTGTGTGGGCCGTTATGGCTCGGGAGAGCGGTGGTAACCGTTATGCCCTTTCGCACAAAAATGCCCGCGGCCTGTTGCAGGTTATCCCGCCTACGGCTGCGCGGATGGGGGTTAATCCCAAATATCTGTACAACCCCGAACACAACATCATCGCCGGTACGCGCTACCTGCGTTTTTTGAGCAACCGTTACAAAGGAGACCTCAACCTGATACTGGCCGGCTACAACGCCGGCGAGGGCGCGGTGGACAAATATAGGGGCATCCCACCCTACCGCGAAACCCAAAAATACGTCCGGATTGTGCGTAACCGTTACGCACAATTAAGTGGCAACCCCGCCCATGCTGCGGGAAACCGTGGAGTGTCCATGAAAGCGGCTTACCATCCGCAGAAAACCGCTGTTAAGGCCGTCCGCATAGCTTCGGCCCGGGCGGTAGCTGATTCCCCACCGCCGAAACAATATGCAGCGTGGGATGTGTTTCAAGAGTTTTAATTTTACCCTCGGGTAACTGTGTTCCGGCCTAGTGCCGGTTTTTTTGTGTCCGCCATTTGGCGGCATTTTTTTAAAGGAAATACTTATGAATTCTGTTTCTGAAACCCAAACTCAAGCTGTTGTGTCAACCCAAAAATACATTTTGTTGTTGGCTGGGTTTGCCTTCGCATTATTTATTTTTCTGTTCAGCGGCGATGCTTATGCTTCTTCCGGCGGTCTCACAAAACTGGAAAGTGAAGCAAACAGTTGGAAAACTGCTGCTTATTCTTTTATCGGTGTATGTGCCATTATTTATTTACTTTGGGAAGGTGGCAAACTTTGGGGGAATAAGATTGATTGGATGGACTTCGGTGTTTGCTGTTTGAAAGTCGCTGTTGTAGGTGGCGTCCCTGCTCTTGGTGTTTATTTTTGGGGTGTGTGGGCGTAGGAAAGGGTCAAACATGAATGAAAAATTTCTAGAAATAGATGACGAGCTCCCGGGGTTTAATGCTTTAGCCCGGGCAGCGACTATTGCAGGAATGCCGCTGGTTCCTGCTCTTATGTCATTTATTTTTCCTGTTTTTATTTCCATGATTTTACTGCCTTTTATACACGGAAAAGCTTTTCTCGCATTGCTCTTTGTTATTCCATGTTTGCTTTTCATTTACACGCAAACGCAACAGGATGACCAGGCATTGCGCATTATCGGCTTATCAACCTTAAGTGTATTGCGGCGGCGAAATTATCGGCTGTTCGGTAAAACCAACACGATTTTAGGCAGTAAGTACGGAAGAGAGAATGATGATTACCAACGATTTTTTGAGCAAAATACTGAAAAAACAACGTGGGCAGGAAGATAGCCTGCCACCTTATAAACAGCATATAAGCGAACGTGTGGTGTTACTTGCAGATAACCGCGTTGCTTTTACTTTCCGCTTAGAGGGAACACGTTTTGAGGGTGTGGATGATACCAGTATGGTTGTTCAATACCTGAATCTGAACAAAACCCTTGCTTCTATCGGTAAAGACAAAAGTAGCCGCTTGGGGCTTTGGGTAACCCACCACCACAAAAAAATCGACTTCGAGCGTGAATACGATTTCCATACTACGTTTACGCGCACTTTCGCGCGCAAGTATATGGAAAAGCTCCAGAGTGGCGATTATTTTGAAAACATCTACTACATTACCTGTATTCTTAAATATGAGGATATTGATGATGCCGTAGAAGAAGCTGAAGAACTCATTGAGAAACTGACCGAATATTTGCAAGATTATGATCCGTATATATTGAAAGCATACTATAACGAATCGGGTATTCTTTTTTCAGAGTTCTATGAGTTTATCGGTATGCTGGCCAACGGCACTTACGAACCGATTCCGATCGGTTCGGCAAATGCCTACCGAACCATTCCGTCAGCCAACCTGCACTTCGGTTCTGAACTTTTGGAAATGCGTAGTTCTGATAAAACACGCTATGCCACACTATACGATCTGAAAGAGTTTGGTCAAAGTAAGGTCAAGGTAATGGTCAGTACACTTTCGTTGCCCTGTGAATTTATTTTTACCCAAAGTTTTGCCTATATACGTTCCGGCTCAATGATGAAAAAAATCGACGATCAACTTAACAAGTTGGAATCAGTGGGTGATATGGCCATTGGGCAGCACGAAGAATTGATGGAGGCTAAAGGCCATTTGGCTACCGGTGATTTGATGTTTGGTGATTATCATGGCGCGTTGGTGGTTTTTGGGGATACTCCAAGAAAAGCGTACACTAACGGACAAACTGTAGCCGCCCGATTCTTGAGTTCCGGCGGCTTTCGTTTTATCCGTGCGTCGTTATCGGCGGAATTTACCTTTTTCAGCCAGTTTCCCGGTGCCAAAATCAAACCACGCCCATTTCCCAAGGCCACCACCAATTTAGCCGCTTCTTTCCCGATGTTTAACTACGAACACGGAAAAAGCCGGGGCAACCCGCTGGGAGACGGTTCGGCCGTTATGCCTTTGAAAACCGAGGGCAGCACCATTTACGACTTCAATTTCCACTACACAGATCCCAACGAACTTGTTCCCGCAGAGGAATATCCTGCCGGGCATGCGTTACTGATGGGGAAAACCGGAGCAGGTAAAACTACCGCTCAAACAGCTATGTTAAGTTTTGCCGAACGCTTCAAGCCTTTTATCTTTGCGATGGACAAAGACAAGGGCATGGAGATTTTTATTCGCACAATCGGCGGCACCTATTTCCCGATTGATGCGGGTGTTCCCACCGGTCTGAACCCGTTCCAATGGCCAGATTCTCCCAAATTAAGGGATTTCCTGTATGACTTGGTCGGTTCGTGTGTCCGACAACAGAGCAAGGATAATACCGCAGAAGAACAGAAAAAGATCAAGATGGCGGTGGATACCGTGATGAATTTGGATTTCAAACACCGCCGTATGGGCGCATTGCTGCACTCCATCCCACCCAGCACCGAAGATAACAGTCTATTTACCCGCCTTGAAGTATGGTGCGGAAAAGGGCGTTTCGCATGGTGCCTGGATAACCCCGAAAACCTGTTCAATCCCGATGAATTCTATCGTGTAGGTTTTGACCTGACCGACATTCTCAAGGCTGATTACCGCCCCACCGAACCGATACTGGCTTGTATGTTCTACATGAAAAACATCATGCTGGAACGTGTAGCCAAAAGCCGTGGGGTATTGGCAACTGTGTTGGAAGAATTTTGGCTGCCGGCAAAATATCCGGTTACACAAGAATTTATCGTTGACGGATTGAAAACCGACCGAAAACTTGGCGGTTTTTTACTGCTGGTTACCCAGTCACCGAAAGACGCCATCAATTCGCCGATTTTTGACACCGTCGTAGAACAGACTGTAACCAAAGTGCTGCTACCTAACCCTGCTGCTGAATACGAAGGCAATTACCAACGTCTCGGTCTGACAGAAAAAGAATTTTTGGAGATGAGGAAACTTGGCGAGAAAAGCCGCAAGTTCTTAATCAAGCAAAACATGGGTAGTTCTATAGCGACGCTCAATCTGACAGGCATGAAAGACGAAATCGCAGTCCTCTCGGGTAATGCAGCTAACGTACATATCATGCACCAAGCAATGGAGTATTGTGGTAGCGAAAACCCCGATGATTGGTTGCCTGTTTTCCATGAAATGAGAAAGGAGAATAAAACAGCCAAAATAGAGCAAGAGCAACAGTCTGAGACTGTTTGAGTACAGAAAAAAGGCCGTCTGAAAGTTTTTCAGACGGCCTTTTAGCTTCTCTCCCTGCCGCATTTGCGGCTTTTTCTATTTATAAGGAAATGATTCAAATGAAATCGACAAATTTAAAAAAAATGGGCATAGCCGTTTTGGTTTCCATCGGCATGATGACAGGTTCTGTTGCCCCCGTGTCAGCTAGTGGTATCCCCGTGGTTGATGGTGCAGCAATTGCTCAGGCAATTCAACAGGGTATTCAACTTGCTCAACAGATTCAGAACCAAATTAAACAGCTTCAAGAGCTTAAAAATCAGGTAAAAGCATTAACGGGGACGCGCAATCTTGGTGATTTTGCTAAGAATGCCGCGCTGGATCAAATACCTGATGAGTGGAAAGGTATTTATAACGATATTAAAAATCTCGATACTGCAACACTTACTGGTAAAGACCAATATAGCCAAAACAATGCCGCTGAAGCCTTGATTAACAGCTATAAGCAGGCCGCAAAAGCGATTATGGACACAGATGCGCGTGTAAAAGTAATCAATCAGTTAGCCCAAAAAGCCAATCAAACTCAAGACGCGAAGGCTGCCGCTGACTTACAAAACCGTATCGCTGTTGAGCAAGCACGCATTGCAAATAACCAAGTTATGTTGGATATGGGTATGAAAATGGCAGAACAGCAAGAAAAAATTCAAACGGCCCAGCAGCAAAACATTATTGCTTGCCAAATTAAAGCGAAAGGTAAGGCTGCTCAAAAAGAATGCGGTTCCATTTAACCCTTGCGAACTTTAGGTTTAGCCCGTTGTTTTCCAAACAACGGGTTTCTTTACAGGAAACTAATATGTCAGACGTATCTGAAAAGTCAACATTTTTTGTTGATATGACACAGTTTGTAACTGTTAACATGGGAACCAGTTTGTTTGAGTCGGCCGGTAATCTGATTTCTAATATCGCTCCCATTTTTTCAATATTGTTCGGCATCTATCTGCTGATGATTATGGTTTCATATTGGAGCGGCGGTGGTATTGATGAAATGTTTGTTGATTTTATCAAACGCATGATAACGTGGGCTTTTTTAATTACCTTGGCTTTTAATGCCTCACACTATTCTGAACTTGCCAACATTATTTATGTCCTACCTGATGATTTGGCAAAAGCCTTTGGAAGCATGGAATATTCCGGCGGGGCCTTGGATAAGATTGTCGATGATGTAAACACAGTTACAGACGAACTTGCTTTACAACGAAGCCGGTTGAATATTTTGGATGTAGGAACCCGTATAGATTACAGTATCGTGATTTACAGCATTGAAATTTTTATGGGTATTTTGCTTACTGTCGGGTTTGCTTTTTATATACTTTCAAAAATTTCTTTGGCCATGGTTTTGATGATCGGCCCACTATTTATCGGTTTCGGGCTGTTTCCCGCCACTCGCCAATACAGCATGAACTGGGTAGGACAATGCTTAAATTATGTGTTTACCATTGTACTGTTTTCGGTTCTCGGTTCCATGATGCTTACCTTTATTAAAGATTATGTGGATATCATGGGGGCCGATAATTTCGCCGCCGCTTCTTCGTTAGCTATTTTGCTGTTACTTATAACTATACTTTTTATCGTTGTATGCTGGTACACCCCGCAAATAGCTTCAGCCCTTACCGGTGGCGGTGCTATCCAAGGCTCTATGCGTACCATTTACAACATGGCTAGGAAAGGAGTTTCCCAAGCGTCGTATGGAGCCGGAAAAGTTGGAGAAACCGCTAAAAACCGGTGGGTAAAATATCGCAGCGGGGGAAATATTAAAAATACCTAAGGTGTAAGGAGACTAAAGATGGATCATAACGAGATTAGAAAAGGAATATTACAAGCCAAAGTTGTTGACCGAAATTCCGGACTGTTGGCATTTGAAGTTTTCATCGTTCCGCCGACATTGGCTTACTTTCTTTCAACAAGTGAATTTACTTCTAAGTATATTGGTTCGGATTCTTTAGTTTTCATTGCAACAGGTTTATTTTTATTCTGCTTCTTTGTTTACGGTGTGCTTTTTAATAAGCGGTTACGCCGCTATATAGCATTATTTTTTAGTTTTCTGTGGGTGTATGGGACATGGAAAATAGTTGGCTTTGACAAATCTTTCTCTGAATATCAAATTACTGATTATTTCATTGAGCTTTTTTTCCGAAGCATCCCATGTTTTATTGTTTTCCTTGTTTCTATATTCCTGCATTGGCATGATTTTATATTTTTAGATGATATGGATTACTGATAAATTGAGAGGTTATATGACTAAAAGCAAAAAAGCATTTGTATTCCCAGTATTATTGGCGGCCGCTACGATTGTTAGTGGTTGTGCTTCCCTAAATGAGGGTTTGGCTCAGGTAAATAGTACGCTTGGCAGCATAAATAGTAGCCTATCCGGTTCTTCTCCCTCAGAAGGGAAAACGATTTCTGATAAGCAGACATCTGTTTATGCGCTGAAGAATATGAAAATATCAGCGTGGCCGGCTTTGAATGGAAAAGGCCTTCGCTTAACAGGAGAAGCCTACAACAAAACCGATAAGTTGGTGAGGTTGTACATATCTATTCCGATTTATGATAAAGATGGTTTTAAAGCCAGTTCACTATTTGGCGAAATACATCTCTCCGGGAAAGAAAAAGAGCGATTTGAATTTAATACCCCAGGGGCTGTTCCTGATGGTGCTCGGTATGACCTGCAAAAATTCAAAGTGCATCACGAAGTATTCTGACTTTCTCTTTGTTTATTAATAAATAAAAAATGCCTCCCTATGGAGGCATTTTTCTTTTGGAGATTCTGCTATGAAAACCCTCTCCCTTATTCTGCTATCCGCCGTCTTGCTGACAGCTTGTTCTCATGCCCCAAAAAAACCAGGCGGCAAGGCGTTCCCGATTAACCCCACTTACCAAACAGGACGGTAAATATGAAATTGTTCCGTAGAAAACGCCAAAATACCGCAAGCTCCCCTGCGGTGGAAAAAAGCAAAACCCCTTATAAAGAATCGATTGCGTTTATCCAGTCGGCCAAAGAATTTGAAAAATCTGAAATTGAAAACATTAAAAAACGCGAAAAAATCGCTTGGACGGTAGCCTCTGCCGCAGGGCTAGTTACGGTTGCCGCAGTTTTTGCCGTAGCGGCAATGCAGCCGCTGGTTCGCGTGGACCCATATATCGTTATGGTCGATACCAAAACCGGTCAAACCAATGTAATTACAACATTGGATCATAAAACCCTTTCCAACAATAAAGAAATGAACAAGTTTCTCTTGGAGCTTTATGTTAAGAGTAGGGAAAGCTACGACTGGTACATGATACAGACGACCTACGACACCACCATAGCCATGAGTTCTCCGCAAGAGCAGGCTCGGTTTTCCAAGCCTTTTTCAGACGGTATCGGCCCTGACAAGGTATTGGGCGATAAATACCGGGTAAAAGTGGATATACAGTCGGTTTCTTTTGTCGGCGATACTGCACAGGTTCGTTTCAGTAAAACCAAACTGCCGGTTAATCCCGCATCAACCGAACAGCCGGTTACCCAACATATGATTGCCAGCATTGCATTTCATTATGGCAATCCCCCGATCAAGGAAGAGGATCGGGCTAAGAACCGATTAGGTTTTTTTGTCGATTCTTATCAGGTGGAAGTGGAGAATACACAATGATGAAAAATACTCTGTTGATTACCGGCCTTGCTGCCGTTTTTTTGTCGCTGTCAGTTCAGGCTGCGGTGGTGCCGAAAGGAACGGTGTACGACAAGCGTATCCAGTATGTGAATTACAACCCCGACAACGTGGTAGTGATCCGTTCTAAAGTAGGCCGTGCCGTTATGGTGCAGCTGGCCGCAGACGAACGTCTGACAGGGGAGAGCAAGGCAATTGTTGCCGGCAACACGGGAGCATGGAAATTGACTGTGTCGGGGAACAATATTTTATTCAAACCCCAAACGCTTTCTCCTGAAACCAACCTGCTGATTTCTACGAATAAACGCACTTACGCATTTGATTTACGGATGGCTGGTAAAAACCATCCTCCTACCTATATTTTGCGCTTCCGTTATCCCGACGAAATCAACAAACAACAGCAAGCGGCTGCCCGTAAACGTATGGAGGCACGCACCCTGAATGATCTGCACCCCGACAAGAGCCACGGTTTCCGTAATATGGATTATTGGGGCTTTGGTTCAAAATCACTCGCCCCTTCGATGATGTGGGATAACGGCCGTTTTACTTATCTGAAATTTGATACTGCACGCGAAATGCCGACGGTGTTCAAAGTGTCTGTCGACGGCACGGAATCAACCGTAAACAGCCATGTGGAAAAAGACACGTTGGTGATACACGGAACATCCGCACGTTACCACCTTCGTTTGGGTAAAAAAGTATTGGGGGTGGAAAACCGCAGCTTTGACAGTAAAGGCAATTTTAATTACCGCGGCACAACTGTCCAAGGTTCCGTGCGTATGAAAAAAGAGGGCAAGTAAATGAATTTGGATCCGAAACAAGTAAGAAACGCTGACGACAACACACTTAATTCAATCGAGCCGTCTGAAAACCATTCCCTATCTTCACCACAGGACGGTGATTTCCGCTTCCAAGGTGATTTAAAAGAGCGTGTCGGCGCGCCCGAAGCGGAACGCGGCATTCCACAGGATTTGAGTGTACGCAAAGTATCCACAATGACAAAAGTGGCGATGCTGGTTCTCGGCCTGTTTGCTGTGGGGTTGATTTCAGCCGGTGTAGCGCGTTACGGTTCCGGCTGGTTTAGTAAAAAGCCCAAAGTCGAGCAACAACAGATGGAAACCACCGGCAGCGGTAGCAGCCTTGATTTTACGAAAAGGCAGAAGGAAACTCTTGCATCTGCATCGGCACCTGTGGTTGAAACTGTGGCAGCATCCGAAGTGAAGCAGGAAGCCGCATCCGGGGTTGAAACCGCTTCTGCAATAACGACCTTGGCTGCGTCGGAACCCCCTCCTGATTTGCGTCTGACGAGCCCGCTAACCTTCGATGATTCGGAAAGCGTGGCTGAAGGTGTTATAGGCAATACTGGCAACGGCGCAGGAGATGCAGTTTCGTCTGACACTTCTTCATTGCTGGGCAGCGGTGAGGAAGGGGAGAAATCTTCCGGCAGTAAACAGCAGGGATTGGCTGTGCGTTTAAATCCGACCGTATTTGCCTCGGCCACCGCCCGTCTGCGCGGCAGTTTGGACTTTTTGCTTGGGCGCGGTACCGGTATTCCGTGCGGTTTACTTACCCGTATCGTAACAACGTATCCTGGCGTTACCAAGTGTCAGGTGTTGGAAGATGTGTATTCGGCCAACGGTAAAGTATTGTTGGTAGAAAAAGGAACGGTTATTCACGGTGAACAACAGTCGGCCTTAACACAAGGGCAAGCTCGGGTATTTGCCGCATGGACTACCATTGAAACGCCCAACGGCGTATCGGTCAAGATTGACAGTCTCGGCGCAGACCCATTGGGCGGCTCCGGCCATCCCGCCCGTGTAAATAATCACTTTTGGAAGCGCATCGGCGGTGCTGTGATGATCAGTATGATTGATGAAACCATTAATGCTTACGGTCGCCGCAGCCAAGGTTCTTCCAACGTTTCTTTTGATTCTACTACGGAATCGGCTCAGGATATTGCCACCGAAGTTTTGAAAAACACAATCAATATCCCGCCGACAGGGTATGTGAATCAAGGCGAACGCATTATGGTTTATATCGTTCGCGATGTGGATTTCAGCGGTGTTTACGAACTGGTCAATACCGACTAACCCGATAACCGCCCCGATATGGGGCGGTTTTTATTTTGGTAGGACAATATGAGTGATTTTAGCAATGATATTACCGCCCGCAATCTCTTAGATAAACTGGGCATCACAGAAAAACTGAACCAACCGGGTATTACCGAAGTGCTGATTAACCGTAGCGGAGAAATGTTTACTGAAAACAGCAGCGGTTTTACCCGCTATGAAAGCGATATTCTGACTTTGGATAACCTCAAGCAATTAGGCAATGTGCTTTGCGTGTTTAACGGAAAAGATTTGAATTATAAGCAGCCCATCCATTCCGTTACACTTCCCGACGGTGAACGTGGACACATCATGATGCCGCCTTCGTGTGAAGACGGAACAATGGTGTTTGCATTTCGCAAACCGTCAAGCAGCCGTTTCGGACTGGACGACTACATCAATACCGGCCGTCTGAATGCGTTTAACGACGTATCCGCGCATGGCGTACCTGATCGTCGTTCGGCTTCGGAAATTGAAATAGACAGCCGTTATGTGCGTGATGTCTGCGACAAAATGAAGCTGCCCTATGATGTAAAGCTGGCCGACTGGCAATACCAAATGCTCGAGCATAAGGCCAACGGCAACCTGACCGAATTTTTTCAAACAGCAATTGATAAAAAACTGAATATCTGCATGGTGGGCGGCACGGGTTCCGGTAAAACTACATTTACCAAAGCTCTTGCCGACCTTATTCCGACCAATGAACGGTTGATTACTATTGAAGATACGCACGAATTAAGTCTCCCCAATCATCCCAACCATGCACACCTTTTTTATAAAGAACATATCTCGGCCAAAATGATTGTGGCCGCCTGTATGCGTTTGAAGCCTGACCGTATATTTCTGACCGAGCTTCGCGGTGATGAAGCATGGGACTACTTATCCGCGCTTAATACAGGACACCCCGGCGGCCTGACATCTGTCCATGCTAATGATGCCCGCTCCGTTCACTATCGTATTGCACAATTGGCAATGGAATCTCCGGCAGGCCAAAATATGGATCACTCCTATATATTGAATACTGTTCGTGCCACTATCGACGTGATTTGTTATTTTGAAAAAACGCGGATGACTGAGCTGTATTTCGATCCCGTGGAAAAGTTCTATGCCATGAGCGGCCGTCTATGAACGGCCGTTTCCCTATTAAGATTATTTGAAGGAAGTACCATGCCGTACGTCAACAAAATTGAAATCATGGGCAATCTCGGTCGCGATCCCGAAATCCGTTATATGCCCGACGGCACGTCCACGGCAAAAATCAACGTGGCCGTTACCGAAACGTGGACGGACAAATCCACCGGCGAGATAAAGGAACACACGGAGTGGTTCCCTGTGTTGTTGTACAACCATCATGCAGAGACCGTGTGCAAATATATGAAGAAGGGAGACTGCATCTTGGTATATGGCAAACAGCGCACCCGCCCCTACACCGACAAAGCCGGTACACCACGAACGGTTACAGAGGTTCTCTGCAACGAAATACGGATTATCCGTACAGCCGGCTTTGGCAAACAAAGTGAACCGGAACAAAGCGTGTCCGGCGGTATTTACGGCATGATGTAAGGCCGGCCGAATTAAGCAAAAAATCGAGCTATCCCCTACCCCGCCCTTGTGCGGGTATTTTTTCGGAGTGTGGAAATGGATAAACGCAAAATCGGTATCTCTCTTGCGGCCGCCGGCGTGGTTACCGCCTTGGCGGCTGCGGGCGGGATGTACATCGGCAGCATGATTTACCGTACATGGCTCGGTCTCAAAACCGAACCGTCGGTAGGGATGCTGTGGAAATACTGGCAGAATATAGACCAACTGCCGGAAAACATGATTTTCCCGCTCAAGGCTGCGACCGTTATGGCCGGGCTGGTGCCGCTGCTGGCATTGGTGATTGTGCTGGTGGCGGTATTTGCCAAACCCAAGCGCGAGTTGCACGGCTCGGCACGGTTTGCTAATCGTGCCGAAATCGCAAAAGCGGGTTTGTTACGCAATGAGTTCGACGACCATGAATCTCCTGACCTGTTGATTGGCAAATTCAAAGGGGAGTATCTACGCTGGTCTGATAACGGTTTTGTGTATCTTGCGGCTCGAACCCGTGGTGGTAAGGGGGTCGGCTTTGTGATTCCTAACTGTCTGCATTTCCGGCATAGTATGGTGGTAAACGACGTAAAAAAAGAAAACTTCCTGATTACCGCAGGATTTCGGGAGGCGCACGGACAAAAAGTCTTTCTGTTTAACCCCAGCGGCACCATGCCGTATCACGAACGGGATAAGAGCGCCCCGCTGGTCAGCCACCGCTGGAATCCGTTTACCTATGTACGCCGGAACCCTATTCATACTTACAAAGATGCTTTGTCTATAGCGGCCATCTTCTACCCGTTGCCCGCAGAGGATCGCGGCAGCACGAAGTTTTTCCAGCAAGAGGCGCAAAAATTGTTCGCCGGCTTACTGCTGTACTTGATTGAAACGGAGGATGAGCGTGATTTAAGCCTGCCTGAAAACCGAACAACGCTTGCCAATCTGTTACGCCTGACCGCTCCAGCCAACGGCAAAACCCTGCAAGATTGGATCCGTGAGGAATTTGAGTTACGTGCGCTTAATCCTGAATCCCAATTAAGCCGAAACTGCCAAACCTTGTTATTGAGCTTTGCAAACGGTAACAGTAAAACCGGCGGCGATATTCTGTCCACCATGTCCGCACCATTGGCGATTTTTTTGGATCCGGCAGTAGAAGCAGCGACCAGCGGCGATGATTTTTATCTTGATAACGTCCGCCGCGAACTGACCACGATTTACTTGGGCATTTCGCCGGATGAAATCAAAGTCTACGGCACGCTGCTGAACTTGTTCTTTTCCCAACTGGCCGACGTCAACGTGAGGCAGGGATTGCCGCAGGATAACCATGAACTGAAATACCAATGCTTGTTGATGCTTGACGAGTTCACCGCTTTGGGACGCATTCAGGCGATTGAGCAAGGGGTGGGTTTCTTGGCCGGTTACGGCATCCGACCGGCCATTGTGTTTCAAACGCCGTCGCAGGTCGAGGGTGTATATGGCAAAACGGGCAAACAGAATTTTTTCTCAAACTTTGCCTGCCGCCTGATCTTCTCTCCGCGCGAGCAAGATGAGGCCGAGGAGCTAAGCAAACTGATCGGTTACGAAACCTACAAGGCCAAATCCACCTCACGCTCGCGCGGCAAAAGCAGTAGCAGCAGCAATAGCGTGAGCGACCAGAAGCGTGCGGTGATGAATCCCGACGAGTTAAAGATCATGCCTGACAGCGACTGCGTCATCAGTATGACCGGTACCCGCCCGATTTATGCGGAGAAAATCATCTATTGGAAAGATTCCATTTTGAGCAAACGTGCAAATTTGCCAATTCCTAAAATTCCCGAATTGGTCGTTACTACTCAATCGAAATCACAACCACAAGCGTTGAAGCCAGCATACGTTTCTCCCGAAGACATGGCTTCTTTCCGTTGGCAGGATGCCGCCAACGCGGAAGAAATCGCCCATGCCCTGCTAAGTGCGCTGGTGCCGCCGGGCAGCAAACCCGAATATGTGGCGGAACTGGTGCCGGTAATGGCGAAAAACTGGGGTGAAGGCAGCCTGCCCGTTATCACTCGGATATTGAAAGAAACATCAGATATCGATGTGGCTGCTGCGGATAAAGAGGAAGAAGCCGCTTAACTGCGGAAACTTTTCAGACGGCCTAAACGGGCCGTCTAATTTATTGAAATAACAATTCTAAGCTAACTAAATATATGTCTTATTTTACTAATATGCCAGTCATATTAGTAAAAATGCGATTTTTTGAATTAACCAAAGTCTAGCTTTTATGACTCTTATCAGTGTTGTTATTTTTAAAAAATTGTCCCTAGTTGGCTTTAATTTGTCCCAGATATGTCGTATAATTCATTAAGAGAGGAAATATCGTATGAAAAAAGCTGATGTACTTGATTTAATTAAATACCACTTTGAGAACAAAGAAGCTGAATTTAGAAACCAAGCAATCACAATTGCTCGTAGTTTCGATAAAGCAGGCGATTCGCAACTCGCACAATATATTATGGGATTAATATCTCAATCAGATAGATTTGTTCCTCAAAATGGCGACCATAGTGACAGTCTTGTATCTGTAAAATTAGATACTGCTCCACTACCATTGCCCACAACCGTTACAAACGATTTAAAAGGAATAATTAACGCAGTAAATCATAATATTGGGATTAATAAATTTTTATTTGTTGGTTCCCCAGGTACAGGTAAGACAGAAAGTGCAAAACAGATTGCGAGATTGCTTAATAGAGAGTTACTAATGGTAGACTTTAGCCATTTGGTAGACAGTAAATTGGGGCAAACTGCTAAAAATCTGACACACGTTTTTGGTGAAATCAACAAGCTGCCATTTTTAAAGAACTACATTATTCTCTTCGATGAGATAGATACGATTGCATTAGATCGAATTAATCAGAATGATATTCGAGAGATGGGGCGTGTTACCTCGACATTTCTAAAAGCCTTAGATAGTTTGAATCCTGATGCTCTAATTATTGCTACTACAAATTTGTATTCAAATTTAGATAAAGCTTTAGTCAGACGTTTTGATGCGACCATTGATTTCGATAGGTATTCAGAAGATGACAGAGTTGAAGTCGCGGAAGTCATTCTTAATCATCTATTAAAACAATTCAAGCATGCAGCAAAAGATATACGTCTTTTCAAGAAAATTATAAAAAGTACTAAAAGTGTCCCCAATCCAGGAGACCTAAAAAATCTTATTAGGACGTCATTGGCTTTCAGTGATTCTAATGATCCATATGATTATTTGAAGCGTCTTTTAAGAAGCATGCATAAAGGAAAAACATTGACAGTTAACCAATTGCATGATTTGCAATTTACGGTGCGCGAGATAGAAATGCTAACTGGCATATCAAAAAGTAGTGTGTCAAGAGAATTAAATGAGGACAAAAAATGAATAATATTCTGACATTGAGGGGCAATAAATTTACTCAAGAAAAACGTAACGGAAGAATGGGGCCAATCACACTAACTAATAATTTAGTTGTTAAATTATCTAGACTTAATGAGCTTCATGAGTCATTACTAAAGGTTAGGGAAACGTGGGGGGACAATAAAATAATCGATGGTGTTTTAGTTAGTGTTTACTATGATCGGATTATTGCTAAAAGTAACCGTATAAACGGCTATCTAAATGGTGGGAATAATTTTGAACCAACTCATACGGTAGTTGGTGCGAAATTCAATTCAGATAAAACGAAACATATAATTACTCATTATATTTCTAGAGATACTCTAGATAAAACTATTACCATTTCCAGCCAAATTATTACATTATTTCAACAATCATTTTCAAATGGCGAAATAACTGCTGAGGTTTTTAACGATTCACAAGTATTCGATAATTTACGATATGATGAGTATTCTTTTAAAAAAAATACTTTTAAGCAATATCTGAAAGATTCCTGTTATGTTGAAAAATTTGATATTGACAAAGCAGAAAAGCAAAATCTGAAAAATTCCATTATTACATTTTATGATGTTAAAACAGATATTCATGATCTCTTAGCGAAGATCAATATAGATGTATCAAATGCTAATATCTTAGATAGTACTACTGCTTTACTTGATGAAAAAAATGTTGAAATAGTTCTTTCAAGAATTCCCTATCTAGTTTCAATGGCTGTTGAGAATTTCTCATCACTATCACCGGAAGAATTTCAGACTATGGAGGAGCAGGTAGAAATACCTATACCTTCTCCTAAAAACGAGCCAATTATAGGTGTTATTGACACATTATTTGACACTAGGGTTTATTTTAGTGAATGGGTTGACTATCATGATTTGATATCTGATGATATCCGTAAAATACCAGCTGATTATAAACACGGGACAGCAGTGTCATCATTAATTGTAGATGCCCCTAACTTAAACAAACATCTTGACGATGGTTGTGGCCGGTTTAAAGTTCGTCATTTTGGTGTATCTCTGCACAGTGGATTTAATTCGTTTAACATTATTAAACAAATTAAAGAAATTGTGTCACAAAATAACGATATCAAAGTTTGGAATTTATCACTTGGATCTAACGATGAGATAAAGGCTAATTTTATTTCTGCTGAAGCTGCCGCCTTAGATGAAATCCAATTTGAAAATGATGTTATTTTTGTTATTGCTGGCACGAATGGGGCAATAAGTAATGGACAACGCACGAAGATCGGTTCCCCTGCTGACTCATTAAATTCACTGATCGTTAATTCAGTTGATTTTGAAGGTAAACCGGCAAGTTATTCCCGAAAAGGCATCGTGTTATCATTTTTTACAAAACCTGATATTGCCTACTATGGTGGTGGAAATGGAGGCTTTATTAATGTATGTGAACCATTGGGTTCAGCAAGAGTTGCAGGAACGAGTTACGCAGCCCCTCTTGTTGCAAGGAAGTTAGCATATTTGATTTATATTATGGGGCTAAAACGTGAAGAAGCAAAAGCTTTGTTAATTGATTCCGCAATAGGCTGGAATACTAAACAATCGTTTGAAGAAATGGTTTTGATTGGCAATGGGGTAATTCCGATCAAAATGGAGGAAATTCTTTCTACCCCTGAAGATGAAATTAAGTTTATTGTTTCAGATGTTTCGGAAAAATACGATTCTTATAATTATAATTTCCCAGTTCCCATATCGGATGGCAAGTATCCTTATGTTGCGAAAGTTACAATGTGCTATTTCCCTAGATGTTCACGCAATCAAGGGGTAGATTATACTAATACAGAATTGAATATAACATTCGGCAGATTGGATTCTAATGGGATAAGGGCAATTAATGATGATAGACAACATTTCGATGATGCTCCCGGTTATATCAGGGAAGAATCCGCACGGGCTATTTTTAGAAAATGGGATAATACCAAGCATATTCGTGAGCCTTTTACACCGAGGAAGAAAGCAAAATCTATTCTTAACCCATCCAATCCACAATGGGGAATGAGTGTTAAAACCATTGAACGCCTTAAAAAAAGAGATGGAGAAGGAATACGATTTGGTGTAGTTGTAACATTAAAAGAACTTAAAGGTGTCAATCGAATTGAAGAGTTTATTCATCAGGCATCGTTGAGGGGGTGGCTAGTGAACGAATTGCAGGTAGAAACTCAAGTTCAAATTTACAATAAGCTTAATGAAGAAATAGTATTTGAATAATGTTTATACAGCCTGATTCAAATTTCTTATAGGCCGTCTGGAAATGTTTTCAGACGGCCTCTTCTTTTGGAGAAAATTTATGAATAACTACGACGAAATCCAAAACGCTTTAAGCTATATCGATTCCCATGACCGCGACACATGGATACAGGTCGGTGCCGCCCTGAAAGACGAAATGGGCGAAGACGGTTTCAATCTTTGGGACAACTGGTCTCAAAGTGCCGACAATTACAATGCCCGCGATGCCAAAACCGCATGGAAGTCGTTCAAGCCCGGCCGTGTCCATATCTCCACGTTGTTTTACCATGCGCGCCAAAACGGTTATACGCCGGCCAAGCCCTATACTCCGCCGTCACCCGAACAGCGGGCGGCCCGGGCTGCCGAACTCGAGGCGCGGCGGCGGGAAGAAGAGAAGGCACAAGCCGACGCACAGGCCAAAGCGAAGGAAACGGCACGGGGGATTTGGAACCGCTCCGCCCCGACCCGCACAGACCATCCCTACCTGACTGCCAAAGGCATTACCTCGGCGGCGGCTGTTGCCGGATTGCGGCAGAACAGTTATCGCGGCGACGATAATTTGGTCGTGCCGCTGTATTACGGCGGCGAAATCGTCAATGTCCAGTCCATCAACCAAGACGGACATAAGCGTTTCCTGTCCGGCGGGCAGGTTAAAGGCGGTTATGCCGTGGTAGGCAATGCCGGACAGCTTTCAGACGGCCTGGTGATTGCAGAGGGCTACGCTACCGCCGCGAGTATCCATCAGGCAACGGGCAAACCCGTGATTGTGGCATTCAACGCCGGCAATATGGTTACTGTGTCGGAGCGTTTGGCCAAAAACCTGCCCGCAGATGTGCCGGTGATGCTGGCGGTGGACAACGACGCATCGCAAACGGGTATCCAAAAGGCGCGGCAGGCGGCGGAATTTTTCGGCGGCCGCGCCGTGGCGGTGCAGCCCGAATTCACAATGACGCAGATTCAGGCTTATCAGAAAACCAACGGGCTGAACCTGCCCAGCGACTTCAACGACCTGCACCAACTGGCCGGTATCGATGCCGTGCGCGAACGCATCGAATCGGCATTCATACGGCCGCAGCCGGCACCCGACGTGGAGCAGGACGCCGGCGAACCACATCCAGCGGCATCCAAAGAAACTGATTGGGCGTCGGTGGCAGCCGAAGAAGCCCGCCTGTCGGGTTACACCGCACCGCCTGCCGCCGAGCCGCCATCCCAAGCCGCCGAAATTCCGGCGGCTTCTTTACAGGAACAGGAGCTTAAAATGCCCGATACCGAAAAACATACCGCACCCGCTCAGGCACAACCCGATGCCGAACCGGAAAACACTATCGAATACGCGGCCGTGCGCCCCACACGGGAACCCGAACCGTATCAGAGCATTGATCCCGACCATGTCTTCGGCCACGGTAGGGAACAAGGCGGCGAAGACAGCCCCGCGGCCGGCAACGATGACGGCAAGGCACAAGCCGATAAGGAAACCCCGGCCGCAGCACAGCCGGATACGAATCCCGAACCTGCCGCCGCGCCGGAAGCCGGGCAGCCCGGTTTGACCGCGGACACCGGCCACAAAAAGCCCGTTACCGACCTGAACTACCGCATTCCGCCTGACAGCATCAAGAGCCGTTACGTTGTGGCCAACGGCAAATACCTTTCCGCCGCCAACCATACCACCGTTCTGTTTACCGACAGCGGTAAAAAAATCAGCACCGCCAAAACCGACGCGCAGACCGTCAACGATATGCTGGAAGTGGCCAAAGAAAAAGGCTGGGACAGCATCAAACTCTCCGGCAGCAAAGAATTTAAGGCCATGATGTATGTGGCCGCCGAAAGCCAGGGCATCCGCACCAGCGGATACCGGCCGACACCGGAAGATTTGGCGTTGCTGCAACGGTTGCGGCAGGAACGGTCGTTAAACGGCATCGAGCCGCAACCCGAGCGCGCCCCTGCCGTAACCCCCGAAGCCGAAAAAGTAGCGCCCGCACCCTACCCCGGCGACAAACGGCAAAGGTCGTCTGAAACCCGCACCCAAACCGTCGCCACTGCCGAACCCGGGGAACGTATTGTCAACGTAGGCAATGCCCCGTATCAGCACAACCCCGAAAACCAGCCCAGCCCGTACATCGTTTTGGAAAAGGACGGTAAGGAGCGCACCGTTTGGGGCGTGGACATCCCCGACGCGATGGAGCGAAGCGGCGCGGAAATCGGCGACCGTATCCACCTGCATTCGCTGGGCAAACAGCCGGTGGAAATCGATGTGCCTGTGCGCGACGAAGCGGGCAACTTTACCGGCATGGAGAAAAAAGAAGTCCACCGCAATCTCTTTAAGATGGAGATTGTGTCGGACCGGCAAAAAGAGCGGGAACAGGAAATGGTTGCCGGGCAACCCGATACGGTGGCCTTATCCAAAGCCGACAGGCTGATGGCACAAAGTTCTACCCCGTCGGATGCAGCCATCAACACTTCCCACGTTGCCGATACCCAACAGGGTGTACCGTTGCAGGGTATCGGACAGGGGGAAGTTCCTTCGGAAGTGGCGGTGGCAGCCGGGCGGATGAAAGCGGCGGCGCTGGAAACCGGTTTTATTGCCGCAAAGGGCGTGTATATGAACAAAGCCGCCAAGCTCTCCAAGGCCAACAAACAGCTTTTGGCCTTTCACGAGCGCAACGTGCTGGACACCATACGCGATCTGAAAGGCGATGCCCGGACGCTTGCCCTGACCAACTACTACGAGCATACCGCCAAGCAAATGTCGGGGCGCAACCTGCATCTGCCCAAACCGATTCAGATTCCGGTGCAGACGCGCGAGCAGTCGCAGACACCGCAGTTACAGCACGAGCAACAGCGGCAGGAGAAACAGCAGGAACGGCAACGTCAGCCTGAAGTGGAAATCGGCCGTTGACCAACCACACAGCCCGGAACCCGAGTGTTCCGGGCTGTTTTTGTTCGGGAGTGAAAAATGGAAGAAGAACACGATACGGTAATAGAAAAAAACGGTAACGACGGCAGTAAACGTCCCGCTACGATCGAGCAACTCACCGGTAAGTCTTTTGATGAATTTATCCGTGCAGACTATTCGGCACTTAAGCGCACCCAAAAACAGCATCGTGCCTATCTGCGTAAAGACAGCTTGTCTTTAGATGAAAAGCTCAAGGCAGAGCAGGCATTGCGGCAGGCAGACATGAAACTGCGTAAATTGCGGATGCACGTTTTTGAGTTTGAAGATGCTGTTACAGACTATGTAAACGGACGTATTTCTGCCGATGGTCTAACCGCCCGCAGCGGCGGTTTTGATAAAGCGGCGCGACAGATTATTACCGAAGTTTCTTCACGGAAAAATACCCTCGAAAACACCGCAACTCAATCTGAAAATCCCCCGCTTCCTACGGACAAATATTCCGGCTTTCAGCCCGGTACGGTGCTCCGCCATCAAAACCGACATATCCGTGATGTTTATTTGGTCGTAGGTAAGGAAAAAGACGGCGGCCGCTATTTGTTACTGGGTGACGAACCCGTCAGAACACCCGTACTAAGGGAAAGTCCCGCCGGAGAATTGGAACCGGTCAGCCTCCGTGCTTTTCAGACAAGCCTTGTTTATGAGAATACCGATGCGGACAAAGCCTACCGGCTGTTTGAAAAGAATGCGGCTCGATACGAATCCCGTTACGAACTGATTTCCAAATCGGCTTTCTTTACTTCTTTCGGCAGAGCGGAGCATGGCATGGATATACCGCCTGCCGGGCAGGCTTCGTCCAAAAAACACTACTCCGAAAAAATCATCCCCGACCTAGCCAAACAGTACCTACCTTCGACACAAACACCTTCCGATAAATTGGAGGCGGCCAAAGACAGTTACGTGAAACAGACCCTTACCCTGCCGTCGACGCAACAGGAACGCCGCCGTCTGCTGGAATCCCAAATGGAATCCCTGATTAAAGGGCTGCCCGAGCAGACGCAGATGCAGGCGCGCATCAATTTTTATACCAGCCAGGTTGAAGAGAGACTACGGCAGATTCAGAAGCCCGAACCGTCCGGACAAAGCGAAATTTCTTTCGACCGCTGATTTTCTTCCACCGTTGGGGCCGTTTGAATATTTCAGACGGCCTTCTTTTTTGGAAAACACTATGGAAAAAGAACAGACACGCGAAGCGGATATTCCGCATGGCGGCCTGAAAACGGCCAAGCATAACTACCAAATACATATGGCCACCGCCGATTCGGCAGAAAAGCTGCTCTGCTCTTTGCTCGAGCACGCGATGGAAAAAACCGTTGCCGGACTGCCGCCGGATATACAGGTAGTGGCCCGTACCAATTTTTATCAGTCTATGGTGCGGGATTCCATTCAAAGACAGTATGCCGCCGTTGAGCCGCAGCCTGAAACGGGTTTAGAACGGTGATTCTGATTACCGCCCAACAGCTAAAAAACTGCCGGGCCTTATTTTGGAAGTTCCTATGGATAACGACATTCAAAATAAAAACCGTCCCATCCGCGTATTCGGGTTGAGCGTTACTGAATTGGACGCCCTGCGCGAACTCGCGCTAAAACGATACGGCAAGGCCAGCGTATCGCTGTTGGCCAAAAAGCTGTTACAGGCGCAGCTGGAGGCACAAGCTGAACCGGAGATGGTCAAACTGCCTCCTCCTAAACACAATCGGCGGATTACCGTGCGTCTGCCCGACAAAGACAGAGCTTACCTTGAGGCTGCCGCAGAGCAGCGGCGCGGAACCATTAATGATGTGGCGCGCGACATTATCCAGTCTCATATTTACCGGCATCCGATGCTGTCTGCGTATGAAGCCGATACGCTGTATCAGTCCAATTACCAACTGCTGCTTATCGGCCGCAACATCAATCAAATCGCCCGCCGTTTAAACGCGGGCGAAAACGCATCTTTGAGCAGCCAGCAGATTGCCGAACTGAAAAAGTTTATTGATGACCATGTGGGCAAAGTAAATCATGTGCTGCAAATCAACCGCCGCCGTATGCGCGGCTAGCGCAAAGGCTCAATCATGACCGTACACAAAAAAATAGACGACTGGTTTTTGGGTTACAAAACCCGATCGGTCAAGGCCAAACAAGACGGCGGCCTGTATTTCGGCGGCGGCCGCAGCAAACCGTCCAAGCCCCTGAGAGCCGGCAGCGGTTTGGCCAACCTGCGTGCCGCCGCCCTCAAACATCCCGAAGTGATGGTCAAAATCCCGAAGCGGCTGAGTAGTAATTCAAAAGGAATGCGCGGTATCCGCAACCACCTGGACTATGTATCGCGCAACGGCGAAGTGCCGTTGGAAAACCAATCCGGCGAAAAGCTGCTCGGCAAACGGGCGGTGAAAGGATTTGTCAACGACTGGCAAAAACTGGGCATTCCCGAGGAAAGCAAGCATAAGGAAGCCCTCAATATCGTGCTGTCCATGCCCGAAGGCACCCCACCGGATGCGGTGCTGAACGCCGCCCGCAAATTTGCCGCCGAGCAGTTCGACGGGCACCAGTATGTATTCGGCCTGCACCACGACAGCCATGACCCCAATGAGCCGAAACACCCACACGTCCACCTGTGCGTTCTGATGCGCGACGAGTTCGGGCGGCGGCTCAACCCGCGTAAAGCCGACCTGTTCGAATGGCGCGTCCGCTTCGCCGAGAAACTACGAGAAGAAGGCGTTTTGTGCGCGGCCACCAAGCGCCAACATCGCGGCAAAACGCTGAAGCCTGAAAACAGTTTTGTGCGATTCATCCGTTCAAGGGGCGACCTGCCGGATCGGTATAAGCAACAGGCGGAAGAACTGATAGACGCGCTGAAGCATAACGACCGACCGAAACACCCATATTTACGGGAGGCCATGCAAACACGCGGGCTGATATTGGAAGAGTACGGCAAGATTGCGAAAGAACTCTACAAGATGGGTAATAAAACCGAAGCCCGCATCATCAGTCAGTTAGCCAAAGAAGTTGCTGGTCAGGATTTTACGACCAACGCACAAAAGGATTACGACCAAGCCGCACAACAAGGCACATCACCCGAGCAATTGCGCACCGCCTTATCGAATCAGGCCGAAGGTATTGAAAAATCTCAAGCATTGATTAAGGATTTAAGACAGTCCGGCTTTAAGTCGGAAACGGAGCAATTGCAGAAGATGACTGCGCAGTTGGCCTGCCAATCGTTCGTCGATATGGCCAGTGGGCAGCAAAAAGACATCCCAAAAGATATTCCTGCCGCATCCCGAGATATGAATCAGGGAAAAGACTTAGACAGATAAAAAAAGCCCTGTTTTCACTCAAGACGGGGCATATTTTATCAGCGATAACTAAAATAGGATAAGCTAGTGTTCAATAGTCATTTTTAGAGTAATTTTATTTTTAATATCAAATAGGTATTATTTTTTTAATATCAATGACATTTTTATGGTTGCTAATATAATTTCCAGCATTATAATAATGCTAAAAATTTACGCATACAGACAAATAATTAGCTAATGACTATTCACTTTTGATTTGATAATGGAGAGATAATGCTAAATCATATGGTGCCAAAACACAAAGTATTCATTAGTTTTCATCATGACGATGAATATTATAGGAAAAAGTTTGAGGGCGATTTTACCAATGAAATGAATCCAATTTTTGTAAATCGCTCTGTACAAGATGGTGATATAGATCCTACTTTTAAAACGGATACCATACGCCAAAAAATTCGTGACGACTATATTTCTGACTCCACGGTTACAATTATCCTAATTGGGCCTGATACATGGAGGCGAAAACATGTTGACTGGGAGATAGGTTACAGTTTGACAAATACTAATCAAAATAATCGTTCTGGATTAATTGGTATTTTGCTACCAAATTATAGACCACATCTTTATTGTGATACTCAACACACTGAAAATGGCTGTATTTATACCCCTTGTAATATACCTCCAAGATTGAATGACAACATTGTTACTGGTTACGCCAAAATTTATTCTTATCCGACTTCTCGTCTAGATTCAGGAATACAATTAAAACAATGGATTCATGAAGCCTTCCAAAGAAGAAACTCTTTCAATCCAAATAATCGCAGACAATATTACAATAATAATCGTACCCAAAGTTCTCATTGGGAATAATTGAAACAACTAAAACAAATGGTTTAAGGAAAGGTGATCCTTTCCGAAACCATTTTTTTTAAGGATAAATATCAAATGACACATCAGATAATACCGCCTTTAGCCGCTCATTTTATTTGGCACCCTGATGACGAAGATGCAATTTTTCCCGTTATTTGCGCGTTTAGGCGCTATCTTACGCGTGACATAGAACGACCATTTTCAAGAGAGTTGAACATTCCCACATTTTTATATAGTACACGACAGCCTCTATTGGCACCAATCACTCCTCCTGCCAAATTAGCTCAACGGGATGTAGTATTCTTATTTCTGAGTACAAATACCTTAATGAATGAGGCATGGAAAAATTATATAGATAACTTGCCAGCATATGAAGGCTATGCCATTGTTCCTGTGGCCATAGAACGAGAAGGACAACAACATGCCCTAACCGGGCGTTTAAAGAACCTAAATTTTATCAGGGCATTTGATTGGCTTTCTTCACCCTTAAGTGAGCAGTACAGCATCCTAATGCTCTCCCATGAGTTGTACCGGTATGGTTTAAATGATATTGCACCTAGTCATACTGGTATTGAATCATCTATCAAACTGTTTTTAAGTCATGCAAAAAAAGGAGATACAGGTTTAAAGCACGCCGAAAGCATAAAACGGTTTTTAGATAATTCAAATATGAAGCGTTTCTTTGATGCCAACGAAATTTCACCCGGTTTCAGATTCGATAATGAAATAGAAAATCACATTAAAAATTCTACCATTATCGCCATTGCTAGCGATGCGTATTCTTCACGTTATTGGTGCCAACGTGAAATTCTTTGTGCAAAACGAGAGCGAAGACCAATTATTTTAGTAAATAGTCTTGAGCATTATGAAGACCGTGTGTTTCCTGCGGCATCTAATATTCCATGCGTTCACATAACCGCAGAACCTTTAGATGAAAAAAATATTTTGCGCATCTTAATTGCAGCATTATTGGAAACAATACGCTTTAGACATGCTCACAAACTGCTTAAGTACTATCAAAACCAAGGTTGGATTGATAAGTCTGCACAAATATTCGCCAGACCACCTGAAATTCAACAAATTGTTGACCTTGTTCGAAACAATGATGAAAAAATATCTGAATTAACCATTTGTTATCCAGAGCCGCCTCTCTATAAGGAAGAAACTGATTGGACCGATTATTTCAAATTAACAGTATCTACGCCGTTATGGTCTAGCAAAGATAATGAGTTAAATATGCGAATTGGTTTATCCATATCCGATTACTCCCCAGACGGCTACGAACGCCATAATCAGAATATAGATGAATTAAAGCGTTTTTCTCAATCACTCGTACGTCATTTATTAGCCAGAAATAATAAGTTAATTTATGGCGGAGATTTAAGAGATGACGGGTTTACTCAATTCATTCTCGAAGAGGCAACTGTCCTGAGAGATAGATTACAGGTAGATCAATTATATGTAGAAAACTACCTAGCTTGGCCACTTCATACCAAAAAAGAAAATATGAGATGGTATGCAAATTATAGTGCCGTGGTTAAGCCACATAAAGTTGCAATACCAGCTGATATTAGAGATTCAATTTCAAATCCAGATTCTTTTCTGGAACCCAACTGTCCTGAGAATAGATATATTTGGTCCCGATGCTTAACTAAAATGCGACAACAATCTGTTGCATCGTCAGATGTGAGAATATTGGCCGGTGGCAAACTGGAAAACTACCTAGGAAAAATGCCCGGTTTATTGGAAGAGTTCATCATAGCCTACGAAAGTCATAAGCCTATATACCTTGTCGGTGGATTAGGAGGCTTGGTTAAATTATTATGCAACTCTATCAATGAAAAGAAAATTACAGATGATTTTACTGACAATTGGCAAACAACCCATAATAGTGGTTATGAAGAGCTTCAAAATATAGCAAAGCGACTGGGGCATCATGCAGATTATCAAAAAATCAGGGATTTAGTCGAAAACATCGATCTTACCTTGTTGGCAGCAAGGGCGGGATTATCAATAGAGGATTATCAAAGCCTTATGAACTCACCTTTTGTAGATGAGAGCATACACTTGATATTAAAAGGTCTCAGGGCAATAAAAAATAGGGGTGCTGTCCTAGATAACTAGCGAAATTCAAATTCAGTTAGAATAATCCCTATGAGAAAAAGCCGTTTAAGCCACTACAAACAAAACAAACTCATCAAACTATTTGTAGCAGGCGTTACAGCACGGACAGCTGCCGAACTGGTTGGTGTAAACAAAAGGGGCTTAGGAAGCAAAATTCATTTTAAAGGGTCTTTCCGCAACATTTTCAATAGCACTTTATACAGATCATCATGTCGGTGGTTGAAGCGGAACTCGGTTTCTTTTAAATGCAGGTAAAAGGTATGCTTCGGCACTCCGTTAAATTGTACCAAACGATGCTTGGCATAGCTCCAAAAGGATTCGATACCGTTGATATGTTGCATACCTCGAGCAAACTCATTGTCGCCGTGATGCACTCTGAAATGTTTGGCAAAACCCATGTCGACCAATCCCTGATAGCCCCGCCAGCCGTCGGTATTGATCACACTCTCGACCGTGATACGGCCTCGGATAACCTTTTGCAGCGTTGCTTTGGAAGCATCGGGAACGATTTCGGTATAAACCTTGTCGCCTCGTTTGAGGATGCCGAAAACGATGGTTTTACCGCCCGCTCCGCGCCCGCGTTTACCTCGGATGCGCTTTGCACCGAAGTAGGATTCGTCTAATTCTACGATGCCGTAGAAAGGCGTGTGCTGTTCGCATTCGTCAGCCAAACGCCGGCGCAACTTCAGGTACAGGCTGTTGATGCTTCTGACACTGATTCCAGTCAGTTTGGCGGTATCGGAAGCGGTCAAATCGAAGGCGAAAAGCCGCAGAATCTGACGGAATTTGAGCTCGGTAATTTTACTGAACTTTTGATACTTGTTTTTTAATTTCATTTCAGAAGCTTATCACTATATTTGGTGATTTTGCTTTCTAAGCCCCTATACATTAAGTTGTGTGGACAGCAAGTGCCGACTCTACGTTTTCTTGCTTGCCCAAAGGCCAATATCAAGCCTATCAACTTCTAATGTTATCAGCTCTCCCTCCAAATGAGGGAACAGCTTTAAAAGCTCTTCATCCTTGAAAGAAATGTTATTAACACAAAAAGTATCATTATGAAAAATACCTGTTAAAGAATATTTGAGCGAGTCATCTTTTCTAACAAAAGGAATAAAATTTAAGTCACTATCATTATATCTTCTAACCATATAGTTATTAAATATCTGATAATTTATTTCCACTTCATAATACTGAGATTCCTCAAAATAATTTGGAGCATAGGATATAAAACAATACAACCTATTACCGTTTATGAGAAATTCTCCATAATTTTCATAGCACGGATCAAATTTTTCTAAAAATCCTAAATAATACATAAATTTACCTCGGATAGATTATTTTTTCAGAAGGGTTTCCATTAATTGTTTTCCAAAAATCATTTCCTGTTTTGACATGAATTGTTGTAATAACTCCTTGATTATTAGTTCCTACAAATGCAAATTTGGCTTCACCTTTTTGATTATTTCCTATAAATTTCACATATCCAGTAGTAAGTTCTCCACGATACTGATATTTAACACGAGTGCCGGTTCTCATTACATCTCTTCCAATAGCTAAATAATCATTTGCTGTTTTTGCTCCAAATTCTGAACCATGCCGCCTAAAATGATCAGTCAACAATTGATTATTTTTGAAGTTAAAGGGAACGGCCTTTATGGTCGGCAAAACAGTACTAAAGTCCTCAAACACACGACTGGCAGTATCCCAAACTGAACCATAGCGGCTGGATGTCTCCCGAATAATTGACTGGGCAATATTTGCCATACAACCTGATGATTCACAATGCAATCTGGCATATGTGAACTTATTACCTACAAATGTGGCGCAAGCACTATTTCCCTTGCAAATGGAGAATGCTTCTGCCGCATATTTGTTTTGAACAGCAGTAATATCCGCAATATCTTGTTTGGTCAGCTTACTGCGTTGATCGCTTTTGTTTACTGCTTCTGCAATAATTTTATTTCTGCATTCAACATTGTTACCTTGATTACATTCTTTATCAACACGTTTGCCTATTTCAACGATTTCAAAATTGCTCAACGCATTACTTTCCACCGCCACAGCAGCCGCATTGGCAGCCGTATTCACATCACCTTTAACCAATGCCACAGTACTGCCCGCTATGATTTGCGAGTAGCCGATGATTTTCTGCCGCTCCTTGGCCGAGAGCGTATTCACATCACGCCCGCCCAACATCGCTTCGCCAACCATCTCACCAACTGCCGCTCCTATTGCTCCGTCACGGCATTTTCCCTGGTTTGCTGCAGCTGCGGCTGCACAACCCGCTACGGCATGGGCAATTTTGTGGGCGACATAGTCTTCGCTGATATTAACTTTGATTTTGCTGGCGATTTCTCCGTGGGCGGTTGTTACCAATGCGCCTAAAGCCGCATTACCGAGATTGTCCTTCAAACTGCCCCCGTTGATGGCAGTACCGACACTCGCGGCGGCTGTCGTATTAATCAGATTGGCGGTCAGCTTACCTGCTACGGGATTGCCGAATTGTTCGGAAACGGCTTTGGCAACTTCGGTATTGAACCCGCCTATGCCCTGCAAAACCCCCGCAGTAACGGCTGCGGTGGCAATCTGTTTGACCGTGCTGCTTTTGCCCAGTTCTTTCAGGGTGTTTTCCAGATTACCTTTATTGTTTATCAAAGCAACAGCAGCCTGACTGGCGAGACTGGCCAATGCGGCTTTGCCCGCAGCCGCGCCGATGGCTGCTGCCGAAGAGCCTGCTGCCGCACTACCTGCAGCCGCCCCGGTTCCGGCAGCCGTGCCGGCAGCCGCACCGCCTGCACCTGCTCCGGTGGCTCCTGCCGTTCCGGCCGCCGCTCCCGACATGGCTCCGTAAGTCAGTACGGTAACGACGATAACCACTACCGCTGCTGCGGCAGGGGTCATACCTTCGGATTTATAATCCCACTTGTTGTAGGCAAGATTGACTTTTTTCCAATCAACGTTCTTGGCCGTCTGAAGCTGTTTCAGATAGGCATACTCGGGCTGTTTGGCTAGCTTTTCGATTTCGGCTTTGAGGTTGCCTTTGGGAATATCGGCGATATAGCCGCCGGGAGCAGTCAGCTTGGGCAGCTCGGGTCCCTCAAAACTCGGCAGCTTCAGCGTTTCAACCGTGCTGCCTTGGCCGGCCTGCTTTTGCCAAATAGTTGAGTTGGATTCCAACTTTTCTTCGGTTTGGATGCGGTTAACGATGCCTTTGAGGATAATTTTCGCATCGGCACGGGCTTTTTCGCCCACGCCTGCCTGTATGTCGGCTCCGGCCAGGGTGGTTTTGAATTCGGTGCCTTCGAGTATGGTATCCCAGCCTGAACGGGTTTTGGCTGTTTGGGCGATAACGCGCACGGGCAGTTTGGTTTCGTTCAGCTCGTTTTTGCTGTAATTGCTTTTCCCCACTTTGATGCCGATGAAACGGGTACTTTTCTGAACATTCAATTGGTGTTGGTGAATGCCTTCGGCTGCCGACAGTTGCATTGAGGCCGTCTGAAAAATGGATATTCAGACGGCCTATTGCTGCTTTAAATAATATTTGGGTTTAAAATATCATCATATTTCCCAAATTCGGGGAATAAAAAATCAATTATTTAAACTTTCGTCGTCTAAGAAAACAGGAAATTCATAAATATTTTTTAATTCGCTCCCCCAAGTCGGTGATATTTCTTGCTGGGTAAGATAAGTTGCATAATCTAAAGAATTTTCAATACCAACCTTTTCTTGATTTAACCACATGCTATCGCATTCCCAGCATATCTTAACGCTTTGTTTATTTTGTGGAATCGTATAATAATATATACAATCACTTTCACAAATAGGGCATATTTTGTAATTAGTCATATTTCTATTCCTACTTTCTTTCATTTTTTGAGATTAAACGGGTGTGCTGTTATCACTCTCGCAGAGTTTTTATCAACTACGATTTTAATATGCCGCTCTCCGTTTTGCCCTATGGTTCTACCCATATCAATGTGAAAAACATCCTTGTTTCCTTGACTGATAGGACTTCCTCTTTTTTTCCATGCGTCATCAATTAATGGCAATACTTCTTTTTGGGCACATTAAACAACGAATGAATTGCTTTTTTGGTATTGGTGAATGCCTTCGGCTGCCGGCAGTTGCATTGAGGCCGTCTGAAAAATGGATATTCAGACGGCCTATTGCTGCCTTAAATAATATTTGGGTTTAAAATATCATCATATTTCCTAAATTCGGGGAGAAGGAAATCAATTATTTAAATTTTCATCCTCATAATATGGGTGATCAAATAGCTCCCCTTCCCAAATTTTTTCTCCCGTTACTCCTTGAGATTCCATAAAAGAAACATATGTATAAAAATCTTTGTCATATTCACCATAAAAAATTTTCATGTTTTTAAGCCACATAGCATCACATTCATCACAAAGTATAATTTTTTCATGAAAATACTTTGGTTTTGCGTGATAAAGGTAACCTTGCTCACATCGTGGGCAAATTCTAATTTGTTTGTTCATTTACTTTCCTTACTTTTGCGGATAAGCGGAAGCTATACGATTACTTCCTTTGGCCTCAACAGCAATACGTATTTTGGTTTCTCCATCCTTGCCGATTACTCTCCCCATATCTACTATATACGCTGCAGAGTCATTAGTTAATGGTGCCCCTTTCTTTTTCCACGCTTCGTCAATTAATGGCAATACTTCTTTTCTTGATACTGCAAAAACTGTATGTTTAGGTTTTTTAGGATTAGGAACAGTATGCTTTAAAACATGTTTGATCCTATTTCCATCCTTTCGATGTAGTCCATAATCCAATCCCGCCGGTGTTGTCCAAACCTTATTAACCTTATCATAAGTAAGCTTGATTCCGGTCTGCTTCTGAATTTCCTGTATGGCCTTAACCGTATCAACTGCTTCGTCTCCCGCCTTCAGAACATAAGCTCCGCCGCGGCTGATTTTAGTCACTCCTGCCGGAACAAAGGGAACAGCAGCTGCAGCGGCATCTACACCAAAATCAATCGCTGCTTCTCGAGCCATCTGCTTATCGCCAATAGATTTGGCGTAAATCCATTTACCGCCGTCCCATACGAGGTTGCCGATATCCCAAATAATATCTAACGCATTATTTTTAACAGCTGTTTCGGAAGCATTTGCCGCCACATCAACATTGCCTCCGGTAACACCTACAGTCGCTCCGGCTGCCAATTTTGCATACGCAGTAATATTTGCTTTAACTTTTTCAATTTCAGAAGCAGTCATACCGCTGAAATCGGTATTCTTAACCAAAGCCTCCCCGACAATCTCCCCCACGGCCGCACCAATCGCGCCGTCCTGACACTTGCCCTTATTCGCAGCCGCTGCCGCACAGCCCGCTACGGCATGGGCAATCTTATGGGCAATGTAGTGCTGATCCAGCCCTTTGATCTTACTGGCCGCCTCTCCGTGTGCGGTATTCACCAAAGCCGCAAGGATATTCGCTTCCAGATTGTCTTTCAGGCTGCCGCCGTTTACCGCCGTAGTAATCAACGCGGCGCTGCCGGCATCGGCCAGGTTCACGGTCATGTTGTTGACCCATTGGGTATCGCTGACATTGGCCAGTGCGGAAGCACCGATTTTGTTGGATACGCCTGCGGTGGCGGCGGCAACTACTATGTTTTTCACCGTGCGGCTTCTGCCCAGCTCTTTCAGGGTTTTACCGATATTGCCTTTGTTGTTGATCAGGGAAATGGACGCTTGGGTGGCCAGCGAAGTGAATGCCGCGTTGGCTAGAGCGGCAGATGTGGTTCCCTGTGCTGCGCCAATCAAACCGGCACCGACTCCCCCGGTTACCGCCGCTACCGCCAGGGCGATAATCGCGGCTCCTGCTCCGGTTAAGCCTTCCTGTTTATAGTCCCATTTGTCGTAGGCGAGCTGCACCTGTTGCCAATCGACATTTTTGGCCGTCTGAAGTTTTTTCAGATAGGCATACTCGGGCTGTTTGGCCAGCTTTTCGATTTCGGCTTTGAGGTTGCCTTTGGGAATATCGGCGATATAGCCGCCGGGAGCAGTCAGCTTGGGCAGCTCGGGTCCCTCAAAACTCGGCAGCTTCAGCGTTTCAACCGTGCTGCCTTG
>JBHALY010000245.1:0-5474 GCA_041827905.1 Neisseria dentiae | reverse complement strand
GTGGCTTTCTGCGCAAACTTTGGTGGTGCATTTCAGCGGTGCGAAAACAATAGGCGCATTAAATGCTGTTGTCAAATGCGGTGCGACAATCGGCAGTTTGCACCCTGTTTTCGCATTTGCCGATGTGGCGCAGTCGGTGCGTCTGCTGCGCGGAAATCTGTGTGCGTTGGAAGCCGGCGATGCGGCGGCGATGGCGGTTTTGCGCGACTTGGCCGATGCGGCGGGCTTACGTGCGTTTGAAATACCGTCGGCACAAAAGGCGCGTTACCATGCGGCGTTGTCGGCGGCTTCCAATTTTTCGGTAACGTTGGCGGCATTCGCCCAAGATTTGCTGCGGCCTTTAAATCTGCCCGAGCCGCTCGCGCGTGATTTGGTTTGCAATCTGTTGCGGCAGAGTGTGGAAAACCTCTCGCACCTGCCGCCGGTGCAGGCGCTGACCGGGCCGGTGGTGCGCGGCGACGATTCTACCGTGGCGGCGCACTTGGCTGCATTGGATGCCGACGAGCGGCGGTTATACCATATGTTTGCGCTATCCACGCTGGCATTGGCGGCGCCGAGGCTGGGCGCGGAGGCGCAGGAGGCGCTGCGTTCGGTTTTGACTGATGGCGGGCCGTTATAACTGTTCAAATATCAAAGGTTGCAGCCGCCAATGCGGTGTTTTTCTTTTTCAGACGGCCTGAAACCTGTGAAAACAAAAAAAGCAGATGCTTCAAAACATCTGCTTTTTTGTTCGGATGCAAGGCCGCTTAGGAGGCTTTGCCGTTTTCTTTGCGGCGGTTATACATCAGCGAAATCAGTATCGACACGCCCAGTGCGCCGAACACCACCGAAAGCGATACGCCCACGGGGATATGCACCCAGTGCATAATCAGCATTTTGATGCCGATAAAGCTCAACACGAAAGCCAGGCCAAACTTCAAAAACACGAAGCGGTCGGCAATGTCGGCCAACAGGAAATACATGGCGCGCAGGCCGAGAATGGCGAAAATGTTAGATGTGAGCACGATAAACGGATCGGTGGTTACGGCAAAAATCGCCGGAATGCTGTCCACCGCAAAAATCACATCGCTCATTTCGATCATCATCAGCACCAGCAGCATGGGGGTGGCGATGCGTTTGCCGTTTTCAACGGTGAAGAATTTTTCACCGTGGAAATTTTCGCTCACCCGAATGTGGCCTTTTACCCAATTGAGCAGTTTGTTTTTCGACAAATCTTCTTCATCATCGTCACCGCCCGACTTGATCATTTTCACACCGGTGTAGAGCAGAAAGGCACCGAACACATACAAAATCCACTCGAAACGGCTCACCAGCGCCGCACCGATAAAAATCATGATCATACGCAGCACAATGGCGCCGAACACGCCGTAGAGCAACACGCGGTGCTGATATTGCGGCTGCACTTTGAAATAAGAAAAAATCATTAGAAACACGAAGATATTATCTACCGCCAATGATTTTTCCAGCACGTAGCCGGTGAAAAATTCCAGCGTTTTCTGTTTGGCGACAACGTGGCCGTAGAGCGGGTTGCCTGCCAGCTCGAAATACAGCCAGCCGGCAAAGGCACACGACACCGCCACCCACACGGCGGACCATGCCAGCGCCTCTTTCACGCTGACTTTGTGCGCGCCGGTTTTCTTGAGCGAAAGCATATCGACGGCAATCATCACTAAAATGGCGGCAAAAAATACCCCGTAAAACAAGGGCGTGCCGACTGAAGGGTGTTCGACCATATTGTTGGGTTCCTAAAAAAACGTGAGGGTTGCGAAAAAAGCGGCATTCTAACATATCCGCCCGATATTGCTGTTTTTTCATCATAAATCGTGCCGGTTGCCGTTCAGGCCGTCTGAAAACGGAAACGGCCGCAACAGGTTGCGATAGATAACATTTTTTCGCTATATAATCGGCTTTTTATTTTTCAGACGGCCTAGTCGTCCCCGTCTGTTTGCAACCCACGGAAACCACCATGCAGCCCGCCCTCAGCATACGCCATGCCGTTAAAACCTATAAAAACGGCTTCACTGCCCTGAACGATGTTAGCTTCGACGTGGCGCAGGGCGAATTTTTCGGCCTGCTCGGCCCCAACGGCGCAGGCAAAACCACCCTGATTTCGGCTATGGCCGGGTTGAACCGCCTCACTTCGGGCAGCATCGCCGTGATGGGGCACGATGTGGTGCGCGACGCCTACGCCGCCCGCATGAGCTTGGGCGTGGTGCCGCAAGAGCTGGTGTTCGACCCCTTTTTCACCGTGCGCGAAGCCCTGCATTTTCAGTTGGGCTATTTCGGCATCCGCAACAACGGCCGGTGGATAGACGAAATCATTTCCAAGCTCGGCCTGGCCGATAAGGCCGACACCAACACCCGCAACCTTTCCGGCGGCATGAAGCGGCGGCTGATGGTGGCGCAGGCGCTGGTGCACCGCCCGAGCGTGATTGTGCTCGACGAGCCGACGGCGGGGGTGGATGTGGAGTTGCGCCAAAGCTTGTGGGCGTTTATCGCCGAGCTTAACCGCGAAGGCCACACCGTGATTTTAACCACGCACTATCTCGAAGAAGCGCAAAGCCTGTGCCACCGCATCGCCATGCTCAAACAGGGCAGGCTGGCGGCGTTGGACCAAACCGAAAACCTGTTGCACAGCGAGCAGGGCGTGCGCGCGGAGCTGCTGCTTGGCGGCGCCCTGCCCGAAAACCTGCGGCAATGGGTTGCGGAGGAAGAAAACGGCAGGATATTGCTCAAACTCGATGGCTACGACCAGCTGGCTTTCGTTTTGCAAACGCTGAAATATGCCGGAGTGGAAGTAAAACACTTGGCGCTGCCGGAAACGGATTTGGAAGATGTGTTTGTGAAAATCATGCGCTAGGGTGGGAAAAGATGGCGGTTTGTGCAGAGATTGGAGTCTTGGCAACATACAATCAGGCCGAAACTTCTGCAAAATTCATTGAGGCCGTCTGAAATGTTTGATTCCGTCATTATCGGGCTTGACCCGATAATCCGGAGTTTGCCGTTCAGGCGAAAGGCGGATATTTCAGAAACATCCGGCAATGACGGAAAAGAAACTTTTGGTGATGCTTTTTTGAATTTTACAAAGACCACAGGCCGTCTGAAAAATCGTTTCAGACGGCCTGTGGTCTTTAGTAAGTTATGTCGGTATGACGATGGTTGGGTATTTCAGACGGCCTCGATAAATTCCGTTAGGCCGCCGCCGTTTCCAAACCGCCTGCCCGGGTTTCGTGCAGCATACGGTAGCACGGTTCGAGTTGGCGGGTAATCAGGCTCAGCTGCTGCCAAAGTATGCTGCTTTGGCGGTCGTCGCCGATTAAGCCGTGCAGTTGCGCCAGCTCCTGCCGCACCTGTTCCAAGGCCGTCTGAAACACTTCGGGCGGTTGTGCGGCGAGATTTTCCAACATATCGGCCGTTTGGTAGGCGGTGCGGTAGAAATTTTCGCTGAACTCGGGCGCGCATCCCTGCGTTATCTGGCTGCGGTAGGCACCGAGGGCGGAAATATAGCCGATCAGGGCATGGCTGGTTTTGAGCAGGGTAAAGCCGTCTTGCAGCTTGGCGCCGTATTTTTTCGGCTCGCCGCTCATGTCGGAAAGCGTGCTGCTCAACGATGCGGCGGCTTCGTGCGCTTGGCGGCGGGCAACGCGGTAGGCCATGTCGTCGGAGCCGCCGTTTTGCAGTTGGCCGAGAATATGGCGCAGGTAAACGCCGTTGCGGCCCACGGCCTGCGCGGCGGTGCGTTCGAGCGTGAGATAGCGCCAGTCGGGCCACAGATACGACACCGCCACCCAAGCGATGGCCGAACCGATTAAGGTGTCGGCCACGCGCTGCCAGGTGAGCGAAAACACGTCTTCGCCCGCCAGCGACAGTGCGGTGAGCGCCTGAACGGTGATAAAAAAGGTGGAAAAGCTGTATTTGAAAGTGCGGAAAAAGAAAAACAGCGTGGTGGCCGCCAGCACGATCCACAGTTTGGTTTCGACCGAGGGCGTGAAATAGGGCACCAGCGAGCCGACCAGCACGCCCAGCACCGTGCCGGCGATACGCTGGTTGATGCGGCTTTTGGTGGCCGAATAGTTGGGCTGGCACACGAAGAGGGCGGTGAGCAGAATCCAATAGCCGAAATGGATATGGAACACCTCAACGATGGTGCAGGCGGTGAACACCACGATGGCCAGCCGCACGGCGTGGCGGAATACCGCCGATTCAAAATTGAGCTGGCTGCGCACGGTGCGCCAAACGTTGCGCAGGCCGCCGCTTTCCATGCCGGCGATGCGGTGTTTTTCAGACGGCGGTTCTTCGGCTTCTTTATCGCCGCTTTCGATGTGACAGAGTTGGTAATCGACGCTGAACAGGTTTTCCAACAGCCTTTGCAGGGTATGCACTTCGCTGCCGCTGTGGGTTTCGGCATACAGTTTCAGCGATTGGCGGCAGCCTTCGATGGCGCGCTGCAAACGCTTGCTGTATTGGTAGGGCTGCCCGCTGCGCAGGCTTTCGGCCACGTCGCGGCAGGCCTGCCCCTGCAATTCGAGCAGGCGGTGGATGCGGAAAATCAAATCGGTGTTTTTTAACTTTTCGGCCAGTTCGCGGTAATCCATATGGGCGGAGCTGATGCGCTCGTGAATATCCTGCGCGGTGAAGTAATAGCGCAGCATCCGGCTGGTGCGCGGGTGGCGGTGCTGGCCGCGCATACGGTAAAACAGCGCGTTGCGGCAGCGGTTGAAGGCTTCGATGATGGCGGTGTTTTTCATCGCCAGGTCAATCTGGCGGTTTTCGAGCTGTTCGGCCTCGTCGGGGTCGAAAAACTCGGCTTTGGCATCCAGATAGCCGCCCAGCGCCGAATAGGCCGCCGCCATGTTTTCCTGCACGGGGCGGTGCGGGAAAACAATGTGCAGAATCAGCGTCATGGTGCTGTAAAGCAGCGTGCCGCACAAAATCATAAACGGGTTGACCACCCACGGCATGTCGGGCGTGTACGACAATGTTGTGTAAGTGGCCACCGCCAGCGTGCCGAACGCAAACGTGCGGTAACGCAGGCCCACCGCCCCCAGCAGCGTAAACACAAACGTGAGCAGCGTCATCGTTAGAATAAACTGCAAGCCCGCGCCGTATGTGATCTGCGCCGAGAGCGAGGCTATCGAAAACAGCACCACCGTTATCACGATATTTTTCAGACGGCCTGTGAGGCGGTTGTCCAAATCCACCAAGCCGCCGGCAATAATGCCCAGCACAAACGGCGTGGTGAGTTTGGGCACGTTGAAATACCAAATAAACGTGGTGGCAATGAACACGCTGAAAAAAATCGGCAGCGTGGCAATGATTTTAGGGTTGACGGCAGGCGTGCGCATAACGGAATCCGCGTTGGCGGGTTGAAGTGCGGGAAAACGCAATTGTACAGGATTTATACGGTGATTTGATTAACCGGACATACCGGCTCCAACCGCAAAGGTTTGGGCCGGCGGGGTTTCAGACGGCCT
>JBHALY010000244.1:0-3392 GCA_041827905.1 Neisseria dentiae | reverse complement strand
GACTGCCCCGAGTGCGGCCAGCGTATGGCGCTGCCACGCTTGTGGCAGGGGCAGGAAGCGCATTGCCCGAACTGCGGTTACGAAGTGGTGGAGGTGGAGAAAAATCCCTATATCGCGCCCTTGGCCTATGCAAGCGCTTCGTTGGTGCTGATGGCTTTTGTGTATAGCATGATGTTTGTTACGGTAACGATGGCTGGGGTAACTTCGATTCTGTCGCTGCCTTCCATGATGAAGCGTTTGGTGTTGCTGGATTTCGGTTTTTTGGCCGAAGTGATGTTTGTGCTCACCTTCGGCACGCCACTGCTGTTTTTGCTGCTGTGTATCTATGTGTATTCGGCGTTGTGGCGCGAGAAAGTGTATCCCGGCCTGCTGTATGCCACGCGCACACTGGTTCGGCTGCGCCATTGGATTATGGTTGATGTGTTTTTTATTTCGACGCTGGTGGCTTATATCAAGCTCTCTTCTGTGGCGAAAGTGGAATTCGGTGCGGCGTTTTATCTGATGTTTGTGCTGGCGGTGATGTTGATCCGCACGTCGGTTTCGATTCCGCAACATTGGGTGTATTACAAAATCCACCGTATGTTGGGCAGGGATGCGGTTCAGACGGCCTCGGAAGAACGCATCTGTTGCAGCCGCTGCCTGTATTTTCGTGGGCGTGAAGAAGCAACCTGCGGGGTGTGCGGGGCGGATCTGTATGACCGCCGCCCGAAAAGCTTGAGCATTTCCACCGCTTTTCTGATTGCGGCGATGCTGCTGTATGTTCCGGCAAACGTGTTGCCGATTATGATTTCCTCCAACCCGACCACGGTACAGATCAACACGATTTTCAACGGTATCGTGTATATGTGGAACGACGGAGACAAGCTGATTGCGGTGATTATTTTCAGCGCCAGCATTCTGGTGCCGGGGGCGAAAATCGTGTTGCTGCTGGTGCTCAATATCAGTGCGCGCTACGGCCTGCCCGCCGGCGCGCGCACCATGCAGCGGCTCTACCGTTTCACCGAATCCATCGGCAAATGGTCGATGATCGATATTTTTGTGATCATTATCTTGATGAGTGCGTTTCATACCTATGTGGCGCGGGTGGTGCCGGGGCAGGCGGCGGTGTATTTCTGCCTGGTGGTGCTGCTGACCATGCTTTCCGCCTATTTTTTCGACCCGCGCCTTTTGTGGGACAAAGCGCATTCTTTTGAACAATCTGCAAACAGGCCGTCTGAAAACGTGCCGGCAAACCAACCTGAATGATGAGTAACGACAACAACAAACAACCCCATCAGCCCGTTCCGGCTGTGGTGCGCAAAACCAACGTATTTACCTCGGTTATCTGGCTGATTCCGCTGATCGCCCTGATAGCGGGCGGCTGGCTGCTGATGAAAGACATCCGTAACCGAGGGCCGGAAATCACCTTGCTGATGGACAGCGCCGACGGTATCGAAGTGAACAACACCGTGGTGAAAGTGTTGAGCGTGGAAGTAGGGCGCGTAACCCGCATCCGCCTGCGCAGCGACCAAAAAGGCGTGGAAGTTACCGCCCGCCTAACCGCCGATGCGAAAGACATGATGCGTAAAGACACCCAGTTTTGGGTGGTGAAACCGCGTATCGACCAAAGCGGGATTTCCGGCCTCAATACACTGGTTTCCGGCTCATATATCGCCTTTACGCCCGGCAAAAGCGAAGAAACCGAAGAGCGTTTCGAAGTGCTCGATATCCCGCCGATTGCCGCCATCGGCCAAAACGGCCTGCGCCTGAAACTTATCGGCCTCAACGATAAAATGATAGGTGCCGGCAGCCCTGTGCTGTATGAAGATTTCAGCGTGGGCGTGGTGGAAAGCGCCGAGTTCAATCCCAAAGACCAAACCGTTAACTACACCGTGTTCATTCAAAGCCCCAACGACAAACTGGTGGGCGAAAACAGCCAGTTTTGGCTGCAAAGCGGCATCAATATCGAAACCACCGGCAACGGCATACGGGTAGATTCCGCGCCTATTCCCGCCTTGCTTTCGGGCGCCATCTCGTTTGCCTCGCCCACCGGCGGCGACAAAGGCAAACCCGCTGTAAATGACGACACTTTCGAGCTTTACAACAACCGCAGCGAAATCGACAACCTGCCGACCGAACGCTCTCTTTATTACACCGCCTTTTTCAAACAAAGCGTGCGCGGCCTGATGAGCGGTGCGCCGGTTGAATACAAAGGCATCAACATCGGTGCCGTGGCCGACGTGCCTTATTTCGCTCAAAACGACAGCCTCAAACTGTTTGAAAACGGCTGGATTCCCGTGCGCATCCGCATCGAGCCCGAACGCATGGAGCTTAATGCCGGAGCCCAAAGCCGCGAATATTGGCAAAACCAGTTTCAGACGGCCTTAAATAAAGGTTTAACCGCCACCATTTCCAGCAACAATCTGTTAACCGGCAGCAAAATGATTGAATTGGACGACAGGCCGTCTGAAAGTGCCAAGCTTAAACCGTTTGCCGACTATAACGGCAACGTGGTTATCGCCACCCGCAGCGGCGGCCTCGACGACTTGCAGGCGCAACTGGGCAGCCTGTTAGAAAAATTCAACAAACTGCCGCTGGAAAACACCGTGGGCGAATTGAACGGCTCGCTGCGCGAACTGAAGGCCACCCTGAATTCCGCCAACGCCTTAATCAGCAAGCCGCAAACGCAGAACATCCCCAACGAACTGAACCAAACCCTGCGCGAGCTGCGCCAAACCCTGCAAGGCGTATCGCCGCGATCGCCGCTTTACAGCGACGTGCAGAGCACTTTGCAGAGCATCGATAAAACCTTGAAAGATGCGCAGCCCGTGATCAATACGTTGAAAGAAAAACCCAATTCGCTGATTTTCAACAGCAATGCCAAAGACCCGATACCGAAAGGAAGCCGCTGATGCGCAAATGGATAATGATAGGCGCGCTGGCCGCCCTGAGCGCGTGCAGCACCCCCGCCGCCCAATATTTCACGCTGCCCGACAGCCAATACAGCCACCCCGCCAAAAGCGGCAGCGAAATCGCCGTGCGCGTGTATCTGGCCGAGCCGCTCAACAACGGCGGATTGGTTTATCAAACCGATGCCTACCATGTGAATTTCGCCCGCAACCATTTATGGGCAAGCTCGCTGGATAATGCGCTGGCATCAGGTTTCAGCAACAAACTCAACCGCATCGGCGGCCGCCATATCTTCGTGCCGGCCGCAAGAAGCAGCAGTACGCAAATACTGAAAATTTATGTGGAAGCGTTTCAGGGCAGTTATCAGGGCAAAACATTGGTAAGCGGCTATGCCTTGTGGCCGAACGGGCAAAGCCGCCCCTTCCACGTTGAAACACCGCAAAACGGCGATGGTTACACAGCCATGGTCGAATCGTTGAATCAGGGCTTGGAAAAGGCGGCTG
>JBHALY010000243.1:0-4821 GCA_041827905.1 Neisseria dentiae | reverse complement strand
GAAATTCGGCGGCAAACCGGCGGTTACCCATGTGAAAGTGCTGGAGCGTTATTTGGCGCACAGCTATATAGAATGTTCGCTCGAAACCGGCCGCACCCACCAAATCCGCGTGCACATGCGCGAAGCCAACCACCCGCTGGCGGGCGACCCCGTTTACGGCAATTTGCGCCACGCCTGCTCGGATACTGCCAAAGAAGCCGTGAAAGGCTTGGCCCGCCAAGCCCTGCATGCCTACCGCTTGAGTTTCGAGCATCCCGCCACAGGCGAAACCGTATCGTTTGAAGCTCCGATTCCGCAAGATATGTACCACCTGTTGTCGGTGTTGCGCTTGGAAGCAGGGTTGGATTCTTCGCTCAGCCACGAAGCCGAATGGCAGGAAAAACTCGGCAATGACGACGATGATTGGAACGACGACGATTATGACGTGGAAGTGGTTTATGTACGCGATTGAATAAAATAACCACGCCCATAACGTTCAGACGGCCTGATACAGCAACTTCAGGCCGTCTGAACGTTTTTTCCGCCAATAAAAAGTGTCAATACGAATCCGCCCCAACCCGCAACCGCCGCAACAATTTAGGCTATAATCCGCCTACCGTTTTTTCATACACATAACATTACACGCTTCAAAAGCCATGCCGAATCTGTCTGACACCAGCCTGCAATTTCTAGAAAACAGCGGGATTTCAAATTTTATCTCCGGCCTGTTTGCCCGCCATCAGTTCACCTCGCAACTGCTGGAACGCAGTTTCAACCGCCCCGAAGGCTGGCTCGAAATCGGCATCACGCTAGCCGTGATGGCGGCAACATTTTGGCTTTCCACCTATTGGATAAAAAAGCACCCCGTCGCCGGCAGCCGCTGGGGCGTTATCCGCCATATCGGCCAACGCATCCTGTGGCCCGTATTAATGCTGATAGGCGCCATCAGCGCCGTTTATTTCTGGAATCTTTCCGGCAAAACCGCGCTGTGGCTGCAACTTTTGGCCATGGCCGCCCGCTGGATGATTCTAATCCGCTTCGCCCTGGCCGTGGTTCATGCCGCCCTGCCCGCCAGCAAAGTAACCGACTGGCTGGAACGCTTTCTTTCCGCCGCATTGTGGGTGGCGTTCGTATTATGGGTTTCGGGCATCGAAGACATTATTATCGACGCCATGAAAACCGTCGAACTGCCCATAGGCTCAACCAAACTCAACCTCTACACCGTGCTGACCGGCCTCTTGTGGGTGGCCGTGATTATGGTGTTTGCTCTGTGGCTGGCGCGCTTTATCAACAATAAGCTGATGGAAAGCCAGCGGCTCGACATCAACCTACGCATCGTGCTCACCAAAATCATCAGCACGGTAATGATCGTGCTTTCCTTCTTAATCGCGTTACCGTTGGTGGGCATAGATTTGACGGTGCTGTCGGTGTTCGGCGGCGCATTGGGCGTGGGCATCGGTTTTGGTTTGCAAAAAGTGGCCAGCAATTATATTTCCGGCTTCATTATTTTGGGCGACCGCTCCATCCGCCCCGGCGACCGCTTAACGGTTAACAACTTCACCGGCTACGTTACCAAAATCACCTCGCGCTTCGTAGTGCTCAAAAATGCCAACGGCTCGGAAGCGCTGATTCCCAACGAAACCTTCGTTACCTCCACCGTTATCAACGAATCCTACACCAGCAAGGCTTTATGGCAGAGCCTCAATATTCAGGTGGCCTACCATACCGATTTGGCCAAAGCGCTCACCGTTTTGGAAGAAGCCGCCGCGGCACAAGAACGCGTCGACACCTCTCCCGCCCCAACCGCCGTGATTCTCGGCTTCGGCGAAAACGGCGTCGATTTGCGCATCGGCTTTTGGGTAAAAGACCCTGAAAACGGCTTTTCCGTATTGTTTTCGGCCATTTTGCTCGACATCTGGCAACGCTTTAACGAACAAGGCATAGAATTCCCCTACCCGCAGCGCGAGGTACGCATTCTCAACGAAGCACAAACCCCCAGCGACATCGCCATATTGAAAGCCTCGTTGAAAGCGCAAACCGACACCCGCTCTGATGCGGCATTTGACAATGGAGACTGAATCATGACCGCCAAACCGCCCAAAATACCCGTTTCCGTATTGGTGGTGTTGCACGACGGCAACGGTAACGTGCTGCTTATCGAACGTGCCGATTGTAAAAATTTCTGGCAGTCCGTAACCGGCAGCCTCGAGCCAAACGAAACGCCCGAAGTCGCAGCAATCAGAGAAGTTTTAGAAGAAACAGGCGTTTATCTTTCAGACGGCCAATTGTGCAACTGGCACGAAAGCACCGAATACGAAATCTATCCGCACTGGCGCCACCGCTACCCCGCAGGCGTTACGCATAATACCGAGCACATATTTTCCGCCGAAATAAACCGGCAGACGCCAATAAAAATCAGCCTTTCCGAGCATACCGCCTACGCCTGGCTGCCGTTGGCCGAAGCGGCCGAAAAGGTATTTTCGCCCTCAAATAGAGCTGCTATTTTAAACCTGCATAAGCATTTGTTTTAATATCAGTTTTGTGGGATAATTTAAGTTATGTAAATCAAGTTACGCCCTTTCGTAAACAGGCTTGATTCGATTGAAAGTTTTCATGACCCAATATTTTGATTTATTTAAATTGGAACCTGCTTTCGACATCGATGTCGAAACGCTGGAGCAAACCTACCGCTCGCTGGCTGCCCGGTTTCACCCCGACAAATACGCGGCGGCCTCCGCATTCGAGCAAAAACAAGCCGTGATGATGGCTTCGGCCGTAAACGAAGCCTACCGCATTTTAAAAAAACCCACCGAGCGCGCCGCCTACCTGCTACAACAGCACGGCATCGAGGCCGACGCTCCCGAACACACCGCTTTCGCCCCCGAATTCCTGATGCAGCAGATGGAATGGCGCGAAACTTTAGAAGAAGCCCGTGCCGGCGGCAATACAGCCGCACTCGCAGAGCTGGATGAAGAAATTGCCGCAGAGCAGCAAAACCTGCAACAACAACTGCGCACCGCTTTTTCACGGCAGAATCATGACGAAGCAGCCACTTTGGTCCGCCAAAGCCGCTTTCTCGACAAACTCCGCCAAGAAATACAGGCAGCCTCCTGACAGGCCGTCTGAAACCCATAAAAACAAAAACGCTACGATGTAGATTTAGATGCAGATTTGGCGGCGCAAACTTTTTACCCGCCGCAACCCCAACCCCGCCCATTACTCACTTAAACCTCTTTGATAAAAGAAACAACATGAAACGGATTAGCTTACTGATTAGTGTGTTATTGCTCGCCGCCTGCCAGATTCACAGCGACGAGAGCCGCCGCAATAAAATTCTTAAATTTGCAGCCAACCACCCGGTAGCAGCGCAAGCCATCGGCCTGCCCGGTGAAAACGCCGTCAATATCACCGGCAATGCCGCCCGCTTCGCCCTCAAAACCGGGCTCGACAACCGGGCCAACGGCGGCGAAGGTTTGGGCACGCAGGTTAATGCCGTGCGCAACACACTTTGGCAAGCCGCCATTACCGCCCGCTTCGGCACCGAAATCGCCGAAAAAATCGGTAATGCCTATGAAGACGACACCGCCATACGCGAAAACAAAATCCAATATTTCAGCCGTGCCGCTGCCGACCAAGCCGCCGATTTGCGCAACAACCGCATCGGGCGTACCATAGGTGCCGCCAACCCCGACGCCGATATGAAAGCGCTGGCGCAAGCCGTTCTCAACCATTACCAAAAAGAAGGCTTGTGGACGGCACGTTCGGTTACCGAAAAAGGCCGTACATCTTGGCAAATCCGCCGAAGCAAGATCAGCCGCGCCGAACAACAGGCAGCATCCAACCGCCTGAAAATATTGAATGAAAACGGATTCTCTGCCGAAGAACAGCAAGAATACGACAACGCCCTCAAAACCCAAGCCGCCGGCACCAAGCAGGAGAGCAGATAAATACCTGCGGGCGGCGCAAACATAACGGAGAGCAGACCATGAACGAAAAAATCCGCCTGATTATCGACACCGACCCCGGCCAAGACGATGCCGCAGCGATTCTGATGGCGCACGGGCTGGCCAAACGCGGGCTGATAGATTTCATGGCGCTCACCGTTGTTGCCGGCAACGTAAGCCTGCACCACACCGCCACCAACGCCAGAATTATCTGCGACTGGGCCGGCGAAACCGGTTTTCCCGTTTATGCCGGCGCAGGCAAACCCTTGCTGCGGCCGCTGGTTACCGCCGAAGAAGTGCACGGCAAAACCGGGCTGGACGGAGCCGAACTGCACGACCCGCAATGCCCGTTACAACCCGTGCACGCCGTGCCCTATCTCATCGACACCCTGCGCAAGGCCGAAGAGGCCAGCATCACACTCTGCCCCATCGGCCCGCTAACCAATATCGCCCAAGCCATCAGCCTCGCCCCCGATATCGTGCGCGGCATCAAAAACATCGTGCTGATGGGCGGCAACTATTTCGAGGCGGGCAACGTTACCCCTGCCGCCGAATTCAATTTCTATGTCGATCCCCATGCCGCGCAGATTGTATTGCAAAGCGGCGCACCGATAACTGTTTTGCCGCTCGACGTTACCCACAAAGCCTGCATCACCACCCCGCGCATGGATGTTTTACGCAAGCAAAACAACACCAACGGCAAACGCTTGGCCAATATCCTGCAAAGCTACGAGCGTTTCGACACCCAAAAATTCGGCCTCGAAGGCGGCCCGTTACACGATCCCTGCGCCATTGCCTGCGCCGTATTCCCCGAACTCTTCAGCGGCAAATCATGCCGTGTCGATGTCGAAACCCAGAGCGAGCTGACCATGGGCGCCTGCGTAGTCGACTGGTGGGG
>JBHALY010000242.1:0-9608 GCA_041827905.1 Neisseria dentiae | reverse complement strand
TTCAATAGAAACCGTTTTTAAAAGCACAGGCCGTCTGAAAACATATTCAGACGGCCTGTGCTTTTAAAAACAGCTCTGTTAAGCTTTGAATTCTAAATAATCATAATAATCTGTTTTAACAACATCTTTTAAATTCACAAATCCATTATATTCAATTGTGAATGAAAAATAATCATTTTAAAATAAATATCAAAATATTTAATTTTATTTAAAAAACAAATCAAATTGTCTAACAAAATCATTTTAAAAAGAAATTTTTGAAAATTGCCTATGCTCTGTGCTTGGCGGAATAGGGTGGCGTGCGTCATATTCAATAGCTTTTCACTTTCAAACATAGGGAAATGAATTGCTAATTTCAATTTTCAAACTTGAATCCGGGCGGGGGTTTCTGTTAGGGTAAAAAAACAGTTAACCCGCTAGAAGATTGAAATGACTGAAAAATCTACGGCCAAACTCACGGTTAAAAATCTTTACAAGATTTTCGGCCCGCATCCGAAAGCGGCGCTCAAGCTGCACGGCAAAGGTTTGTCGAAAGAAGAAATTTTTGCCGAAACCGGCAGCACGGTGGCGGTGGCCGATGTGAATCTGGAGATCTACGAAGGCGAGATTTTCGTGATTATGGGCTTGTCCGGTTCCGGCAAATCCACGCTGGTTCGCCTGTTCAACCGCTTAATCGAACCCAGCGGCGGCCAGGTGCTGATTGACGGCGAAAACGTGGTAGTGATGGACGAAGCGCGTTTGCGCCAAGTGCGCCGTGAAAAAATCAGCATGGTGTTCCAATCGTTTGCGCTGATGCCGCACCTGACCAACCGCCGCAATGTGGCGTTCGGGCTGGAGCTGGCGGGCGTGACGGAGGCCGAGCGCAACCAGCGGGCGCAGGCGGCTTTGGAACAGGTGGGCTTGGGCGCCTACGGCGACAGCTACCCCGACGAGTTGTCGGGCGGTATGCGCCAGCGGGTGGGCTTGGCGCGCGCGTTGGCGAACAATCCGGTCATTTTGCTGATGGACGAGGCGTTTTCGGCGCTCGACCCGCTGATACGCACCGAAATGCAGGACGAGCTGATTAACCTTCAGGCGCATGAAAAGCGCACCATCGTGTTTATTTCGCACGACCTTGACGAAGCGATGCGCATCGGCAACCGCATCGCCATCATGCAGGGTGGCAGCGTGGTGCAGGTGGGCACGCCCGACGAAATCCTGCGCCAGCCTGCCAACGATTATGTGCGCTCGTTTTTCAAAGAAGTGAACGTGTCGCAGGTTTATACCGCCGGCGATTTGGCGCGGCGCACACAGTTAACCTTTCCGCACCGCGCGGGGCAGGACAATATGCGCAGCTTTTTGAAGCGCATGCGCGATCACGACCGCGAATACGGTTTCCTGCTCGATGATGAAAAACATTTTGTCGGCGTGATTTCCGCCGATTCGCTGAAAGAGGCCATCGGCCGGCAGGAGCCTATCCGCGCCGCCGTACTGCCGGATTTGGCCGCTGTGAAGGCCGACACGCCGATACGCGACATGCTCAACACCGCCGCCCAGTTTCCCTGTCCGGTGCCGGTGGTGGACGCGCAGGGCCGCCACATCGGCTCGGTGAGCAAGGTGGCGCTGCTGGAAACGTTAAGCCCGCCGGAAGAGTAGGCAGGCAGCTTGCAGCGGTTCAATACAGATATACCGGATAAGGCGGCAGGTTGTCAGGCCGTCTGAACCGGACTTTTCAGACGGCCTTTTCTAACAATAATCACTAGGCCCGTATCAAGCCCGCAGGGCGCGTCTTACCGCATTTATAGTGGCTTAAATTTCAAATAGTTACCTGTGCTTTCTGCGGCTTCGTCGCCTTGTCTTCTTTTAAATTTAAGCCACTATATATCTTGCACAATAACCACTCTATTCAGAAAGGATACCGCCATGCCGGCCGACAATCCTTGGGGCACGGCCCCGCAAACCGCCGCCGAAAGCGCTTCTGCCGCTTCGGGCCCCGCCGCCGATAAGGCCGCTGCGCTTTCCGCCGGCCAAGCCGACGGGCAGCCGTTTTCGTGGGTGCAGCCGTTTGACCATGCACGCATTCCGCTCGACCGTTGGGTAGAGGAGCTGATCGCGTGGGTGGTGCAGCATTTCCGCGGCTTTTTCACCGCTATCAAAGCGCCGATCGATTGGACGCTGACCACCATCGAAGGAGCGTTGCAGGCCGTGCCGCCGCTGGTGCTGATTGCCGTGCTGGCGCTTTTGGCGTGGCAGCTTGCCGGCAAAAAGCTGGCACTGGGCACCTTGGCGGGCATGCTGTTTATCGGCCTGATCGGCGCGTGGGAAGAAACCGTTACCACTTTGTCGCTGGTGCTGACCGCGGTGCTGTTCTGTATGTTGATCGGCATTCCCGCCGGCATTGCGATGGCGCGCAGCGAGAAAATCGCCAGAGTGCTGCGGCCGCTGCTGGACGCGATGCAGACCACGCCCGCGTTTGTGTATCTGGTGCCGATTGTGATGCTGTTCGGCATCGGTAATGTGCCCGGGGTGGTGGTAACGATTATTTTCGCTGTGCCGCCGGTTATCCGCCTTACCAACCTGGGCATCCGCCAAGTGCCGGAAGATTTAATCGAAGCCGCCCATTCGTTCGGCGCCGATGCCAAACAGATGCTGTTTAAAGTGCAGCTGCCGCTGGCCATGCCCACCATTATGGCGGGCGTGAACCAAACGCTGATGCTCAGCCTGTCGATGGTGGTGATTGCCTCGATGATTTCGGTGGGCGGTTTGGGGCTGATGGTGTTGCGCGGCATCGGCCGCCTGGACATCGGCTTGGCTTCCATCGGCGGCTTGGGCATCGTGATTATGGCGATTGTGCTCGACCGCATGACCCAGTCGCTGGGGCAGAGCAGCCGCAGCAGGGGCGAGCGCTGGTACCGTACCGGCCCTGTCGGCCTGATTACGCGCCTGTTTAAAGGCAAAGCCGCTTAACCTTGGATATTTTCTTTTCAGACGGCCTGACGACACGCCCTAGGCCGTCTGAAAAAAGTATTTTTATAGTGACTTAAATTCAGAATAGTACAGCGTTACCTCACCTTGCCGTACTATCTGTACTGTCTGCGGCTCGGCGCCTTGTCCTATTCTGAATTTAAGCCACTATATTTTGTTTCACTATCCGAACCACTCAACACTAAATAACTGTCAAAGGAGTACGCCATGAATCCCCATTTCAACCGCACCCTTCCCGTCGTTCTGCTCACCCTCGCGCTGGCCGCCTGCGGGCAGCAGCAAAACGCGGAAAAAACCGCAACCGCATCCGCCGCCGGCGGACAAAGCCAGCCCGGCAAAGGCGTGAGCGTGCAGGCGCTGCAAAGCCCGCTTTCCGAAGAAAGTTTCCAAACGCTGGTAGTCAACAGCCTGCTCAAAGAACTGGGCTACGACGTGAAGCCCGTGAAAGAAGTGGATTACAGCGCCGCCTACACCGCCGTGGCCAACGGCGACGGCACATTTCTGGCGGTCAACTGGGATCCGCTGCACAACGAAATGTATAAAAACGCCGGCGGCGACGGCAAGTTTTACCGCGCAGGCAACTACATCACCGGTGCCGCGCAAGGCTATTTAATCGACAAAAAAACCGCCGACCAATACAAAATCACCAACCTTGGGCAATTTAAAGATCCCGCCATCGCCAAACTGTTCGACACCGACGGCGACGGCAAAGCCGACCTCACCGGCTGCCAGGCAGGCTGGGGCTGCGAAGCGGCCATCGAATACCAGCTCGACGCCTACAAACTGCGCGACCGCATCACCCACAAACAGGGCCAATACGCCGCGATTATTTCCGACACCATCGCCCGCTATAAAGAAGGCAAGCCCGTGTTTTACTACACTTGGACGCCGTATTGGGTGTCCGGCAAACTCGTGCCCGGCAAAGACGTTATCTGGCTGCAAGTGCCTTCCAGCGCCAACCCCGAAAACCAGGACACCACCGCGCCCGACGGTAAAAACTACGGCTTCGCCGTCAACAACGAGCGCATCGTCGCCAACAAAGCCTTCGCCGAGGCCAACCCTGCCGCCGCCAAACTGTTCGCCGTGGCGCAACTGCCGATTGCCGACGTGAACGCCGAAAACACACTGATCAGCGACGGCGAAAACAAACCCGAACAAATCCAGCAGCACGCCGATAATTGGATCAAAGCCAACCGCGCCACCGTCGACAAATGGCTGGAAGAAGCGCGCGCCGCCGCGAAATAACGGTTCGGCCGCATTAATATGCATTAATATAGAATCGATTAACTTAAGAAAGTACATGTCATACTCGGGTCAAGCCCGAGTTATGACGGTATATAAGCTTTTTGAATCTTGCAAAAGTAACAGGCCGTCTGAAAGTTTCAGACGGCCTGTTTGCTGTTTTATTGAATTAATTAGAAGCAAACGTATTGCATTGGTTGATGTCGCCGCTCTGCATACCGCGCTTGAACCATTCCATGCGCTGGGCAGATGAGCCGTGGGTGAAGCTGTCGGGCACGGCATAGCCTTGCGCCTGTTGTTGCAGGCGGTCGTCGCCCACCGCTTCGGCGGCGGCCACGGCTTCTTCGATGTCGCCCTCTTCAAACAGTTTTTGGTTCACGGCGTAATGCGCCCAAATGCCGGCAAAGCAGTCGGCCTGTAATTCGAGCTTCACCGAAAGCGCGTTGGCCTGCGTTTTGCCCACGCTCTGCTGCGCCTGGTTCACCTGCGGCAGAATGCCGAGCAGGTTTTGCACATGGTGGCCGACTTCGTGGGCGATCACATAGGCAAACGCCGCATCGCCCGCTGCACCGAGTTTTTTACGCATATCTTCGTAGAACGATAAATCCAAATACACTTTGCGGTCGGCAGGGCAGTAAAACGGCCCCATCGCCGCTTGGCCGGTGCCACAGGCGGTTTGGGTGCCGGCGGTGTAGAGCACCAGCGTGGCGGGTGTGTAGCGGCTGCCGCGTTTGCTGAAATAATCGGCCCACACGGTTTCGGTGTTGGCCAGCACCACGCGTGAAAGCTCGTTCAGTTGAGCTTCCTGCTCGCTGCTGAGTGAAGACTGTTGTGTTGCGGTGCCGATTTGCGGCGTGCCGACAACGCCGGATAAATCCACGCCGTAATAAGCGCCCACCAACAAAATGATGATACCGATGATGCCGGTGCCTTTGCCGCCGATGCGGCTGCCCTGGCCGCGGCGGTCTTCTACGTTAGAGCTTTGTTTTCTTCCTTGCCAGCGCATGGCCTGATTCCTTAGTAGGATAAAAAAATATGGCGGCATTATAGTGAATCCACTTAATTTCCGCTACGGCGTTGCTGCGCCTTGCCGTACTGTTTGTACTGTCTGCGGCTTGCTGCCTTGTATCGAAATTTAATTGGATTCACTATATACGCTAGCTTTGCAGGGCTTAAAGCGGCGGCGGGAAGGACGGCGGGATTTTTACACAAAAGGCCGTCTGAAAAACAACTTTTCAGACGGCCTTGATACGGATTCGGCTTTTAACCGAACAACTGCTTCAAATCGGAAGATTTTCTGCGGTAGGGCAGGCGGATATCGACACGGAAAATACCGTCGAGCTGGCGGCTTTTAATCACCGCATCGTTGTCGTACATCAGCGCCAAACGCTCTTTCAGGTTGCGCAGCGCCATAGAATTACCTTTATGGGGTTTGGCGTTTTCCTGGCTGTCGGTGGGAACGTAGGGGTTTTCGATGCGGATATAGATCCAATGTTTCTGCCGCGTGGTCAGCACCGAAATGCAGCCGGGGCGGTGGGTGGATTCGATGCCGTGGAACACGGCGTTTTCCAGCAAGGGTTGCAACAGAAGGTGCGGCGTTTCGGCATCGTCGGGCGCGTGGTGCTGCCACATCACCTGCACGCGCGTGTGGCCCATGCGGATTTGCTCGATGGCGATGTATTCCTGCGCCCATTCGATTTCCTGCCCCAGCGTGCTGTTTTGGCTACCGTCGCGCAGTTGGGCGCGGAACAGGTTGGCCAGATTCTCGAGCAGGGTTTCCGCATCATAGGGGCGCAGGCGGATCAGGCTGATGGCGGCGTTGAGGCTGTTAAACAGAAAGTGCGGGCGGATGCGGGCGGTCAGCGCGCTCAAACGCGCTTCGGAAAGCGAGGGTGCTAGGCTGTAACGGCGCGAGGCTTCGGTGTACATAAACCCCAACGCAAAGAAATTAAACAGGAAAAAATGCTGCCAAAACGACATACGCTCGCCCAATACCACATAATCCACCGCCACAAACACCAAAAGGTTGGAGAGGTGCACGATGGGCACGGCGAATCTGGATTCGGTAACGCGCGGCAGCGCGCTCGCCAGCGCATAGCCTTTCACCAGAATCAGCAGCAGCGTGGGCGCCGCCCATGCCGCATTGTCGTAAACCTGCCTGAGATAGCTTTCCGAAGAGTTATTGATCAGCGGAAACAGCAGCAGCCCCAGCATACTCGTCAGCATCAGGCGCGAGATGGTGCCGAAATTGCGTAAATCGGGAACTGCAAACCAAGAGTGTATTTGACGTATAATAGGCATCTTTACAACAAAACCCTAATAATGCGATAAGCGAGCGGACGAATGATGAACGATAACAAAACCTGGTCGGGCCGTTTTAACGAGCCTGTATCCGAGTTGGTAAAAAAATACACCGGCTCCGTCGGTTTCGACAAACGCCTGGCGAAGTGGGATATACAAGGCTCGCTGGCACACGCGCAGATGCTTCACGAGGCAGGTGTGTTGGGCGCGGAAGACCTTGCCGCTATCCGCAAAGGAATGGCCGATATTATAGCAGAAATCGAATCAGGCCAGATGACTTGGTCATTGGATTTGGAAGACGTGCACATGAACATCGAGCGCCGCCTCACCGATAAAATCGGCGACGCCGGCAAACGCCTGCACACCGGCCGCAGCCGTAACGACCAGGTGGCCACCGACATCCGCCTGTGGCTGCGCGACCAAATCACCGATATCCAGGGCCTGATCCGCGATTTGCAAAGCGCATTAATCGATCTGGCCGAGCAAAACGCCGAAGTGGTGATGCCCGGTTTCACCCACCTGCAAGTGGCGCAGCCCGTGAGCTTCGGCCACCATATGCTGGCCTATGTGGAAATGCTCGGCCGCGATTTCGAGCGCATGGCCGACTGCCGCAAGCGCGTCAACCGCATGCCTTTGGGCGCGGCGGCGCTGGCCGGCACCACCTATCCCGTCCGCCGCGAAACCACCGCCGAACTGCTGGGTTTCGAGCAAATCTGCCAAAACTCGCTCGATGCCGTATCCGACCGCGATTTCGCCATCGAATTCACCGCTGCGGCCAGCCTGATTATGGTGCATTTGAGCCGCCTTTCCGAAGAGTTGATTTTGTGGATGAGTCCGCGCTTCGGCTTTATCGACATCGCCGACCGCTTCTGCACCGGCTCCTCCATCATGCCGCAGAAGAAAAACCCCGACGTGCCCGAGCTGGTGCGCGGCAAATCCGGCCGCGTAATCGGCCATCTCACCGGCCTGATAATGCTGATGAAATCGCAGCCCTTGGCGTATAACAAAGACAATCAGGAAGACAAAGAACCGCTGTTCGACACCGCCGATACCTTAATCGATACCCTGCGCATCTATGCCGACATGATGCGCGGCGTAACCGTGAAGCCCGAAAACATGCGCGCCGCCGTGATGCAGGGTTTTGCCACCGCCACCGATTTGGCCGACTATCTGGTGAAAAAAGGCATGCCGTTCCGCGACTCACACGAAGTGGTTGCCCTGGCCGTGCGCCACGCCGACACGCAGGGCGTGGATTTGAGCGAGCTGCCGCTGAGCGTGCTGCAAGGTTTTTCGGATTTGGTGGGCGAAGATGTGTATGAAGTGCTCACCCCCGAAGGCAGCCTCAACGCCCGCAACCATTTGGGCGGCACCGCGCCCGAACAGGTGCGTTTGCAGGTAAAACGCTGGCGCGGCCTGCTGGCGGATACGCAAAACGCAGGTTAGGGCGCCGCCGTTTCAGACGGCCTAAAATAAAACAGGCCGTCTGAAAAAAGCATGAAAGATAAGCTATGAACGAAAACCTTTCCGAAAACCCGCCCGGCGCAAACGGATACCGTTGCGGTTTCGTGGCGATAGTGGGCCGCCCCAATGTAGGCAAATCCACGCTGATGAACCACTTAATCGGCCAGAAAATCAGCATCACCAGCAAAAAAGCGCAAACCACCCGCCACAAAGTAACCGGCATCTACACCGACGATACCGCACAGTTTGTTTTCGTGGATACTCCGGGCTTTCAAACCGAACACCGCAACGCCCTGAACGACCGTCTCAACCAAAACGTTACCGAAGCCATGGGCGGCGTGGATGCGGTGGCGTTCGTTATCGAAGCCATGCGCTTCACCGAAGCCGACCGCCGCGTGATGCGCCTGCTGCCCAAGCATGTTCCCGTGCTGCTGGTGGTGAACAAAATCGATTTGTCCAAAGCCAAATCGCCGTCCGAGCTGGCCGCCTTTATCGAAACCGTGCGCGCCGAATTCGATTTTGCCGGCGTGGAAACCGTCAGCGCCAAACATGGGGTGGGCATCGCCCAACTGCTGCACGCGCTCAAACCTTTTCTGCCCGAAGGGATTCCGCTCTATCCCGAAGACATGGTTACCGACAAATCGAGCCGTTTTCTCGCCACCGAAATCGTGCGCGAAAAACTGTTCCGCTATTTGGGCGAAGAGCTGCCGTATGCCATGAATGTGGAAATCGAACAGTTTAAAGAAGAAAACGGCATCTACCATATCTACATCGCGGTGCTGGTGGATAAAGAAAACCAAAAGCCCATCGTGATCGGCAAAGGCGGCGAAAAACTGAAAAAAATGTCCACCGAAGCCAGGTTGGATATGGAAAAACTGTTCGGCTGCAAAGTGTTTTTAAAAGTGTGGGTGAAAGTGAAATCGGGTTGGGCCGACGACGTGCGCTTTTTATACGAATTGGGCTTGTGAGTTGGATAGAGTATCTTGAGTTTCAGTAGTATGAGATACTCGGGTCAAGCCCGAGTATGACGTGTGTAACTTAAGCTGATTTACGATAGGCCGTCTGAAAAATATATTTCAGACGGCCTTCGGTTTTTCACATATGCGCTTTACAAACTGCCGTGCAGCATTTTTGCGCTTTCAAACGCCGTATCCGCATCGGCGGCCAACACGGTGAAGTGTCCCATTTTACGGCCTTTGCGGGCGGCTTTTTTGCCGTATTGGTGCAGGTGGGCGGCGGGATGGTTTTGCAGCGGCAGCCAGTTTGGCTCGTCGCCGTTTTCGCCCCACACATCGCCTAGAATATTGGCCATGCAACAGGCTGAAAGCAGGCGGGTGTTGGCCGGCGGCAGGCCGCACATCAGGCGCACCTGTTGTTGGAACTGGTTCGCGGCGCAGGCATCGATGGTGTGGTGGCCGCTGTTGTGCGGGCGCGGAGCGATTTCGTTCACCACCAACTCGTGCGTGTCGCCGACCACAAACATTTCCACCGCCAACACACCCACATAATCCAGCTCGTCGGCCAAGCGGCGCGCCATCTGCCGTGCCTGCTGCTGAACATCAGCGCTGAAGCGGGCGGGAACGATGGAGTAGGCGAGAATGCCGTTTTCGTGGATGTTTTCGGCAGGATCGAAAGTCTGC